>DATFVO010000075.1:0-35890 GCA_035260265.1 Methyloceanibacter sp. | reverse complement strand
CGGGGATCTCGATCGCATCCGACGCGCTCGACATTCCGCTCGATCTCATCTTGATCGCGATCATCGACAGAATTTGGCACTTGCAGGCGGAGGCTGCGAGCCCGCCGCCCGAGAGCGCGATAGAGCCCGCGCCGGCGACTTAGGCTCAGAGGAATCCAATGCGCCGATCCCTGCTCCTTTCCAGCTTCTTCCTGCTGTTGGGCTTCGTTGCCGGCCCTGCGCTCGCGCTGGCTGCGCCGATGTCCGACGATGAGCTCCTCGCCAAGAGCGATCTCGTCGCGCTCGTCCGCGTCCTCTCGGTCACGTGCACTGGCGTCGACAAGGACGAGCGTACCGGCGAGGCACTGCCGAGCTACAAAGCCAATGCCGAGCTGATGGAAGTCGTCAAAGGCGACGTGGCAAAAGGCGACGACGTCAGCATCACCTTCCACGCCGTCCCGACCGACCTTCTTGGACCTTGGACCGTCTACTACTACCCTGGCGAGATGGTGTTTACCCATCTGGTTCGCGACGGCGATGCCTATACCACGACCTGGTGGAACGGCCGCGGGGAGCTGGTCAACAAGCCCATCATCACCGAGCTGCCGACTAAGACCGGCGAGACGGTCGAGGTGCCGCGCCGCACCAGCCACCCCGGCAATTGACGATGCCTAGGCAAGCTGCGAAGGAAGTCCGATGATCCGCTTGTTCACAATGCTTGCCCTTACGTTACTTGCCGGCGGCATCGCCACGGCTGCCCTAGCCGTGCCCGCGCCGCTGTCCGAGCAGGAGCTCACCGACAAGAGCGATCTCGTTGCGCTCGTCCGCGTGCTCTCCGTGACGTGCACCACCGTCACCAAGGACGAGCAGACGGGCGAAGACCTTCCCAGCTATCTCGCCAAGCTCGAAGTGAAGGAGGTCAAGAAGGGCGACGTGAAGCCCGGCGAGTCTGTGCTCGTAACCTGGCGCGCCGTGCCGAAATCGATCGTTGGCCCGTGGGCCGTCTACTATTATCCCGGTGAGGTGGTATGGACCCATCTCACCAAGCGCAGCAATGGCGCGACCTACGCGTCGACCTGGTTGAATGCCAAGAGCGAGATTGTGACGAGCCCCGAAACCAAGGAGCTGCCGACCCAGCCGGGCGAGACGGTGACGCCGCCCGAAGAGCGTAAGCCGCAAACGCCGCTATAAATTCAGGCGGCGGCGGATGAGGCGCTAATTCCGTTGAGCCAATCGTTGAACAGGCGAGTGCCCGCTGCGTTGGCGGCTGGCGCGAAGCGCGCAGTTTCGGCCCGCATCTTGGCGAGATCGACCTTGGAGTTGGCAAGCTCCAGCGTGTGCCCGATCAGCCAGCGCTCAAGGTCTCTCTGGGGAAGTTCCACATGGAATTGCAGCGCGAGCACTTTGGGACCGTAGGTGAAGGCCTGATTCGGAGTGATCTTGGTCAAGGCGAGCCGCGTCGCGCCGGACGGCAAGTCGAATGTGTCGCCATGCCAGTTCAGCACGCGAACGCCGTCGATCGCGCCAAGCGGAGAGGCTTTGCCCTCTTTGGTCAACATCATCTCGTCCCAGCCGAGCTCCTTCTCCTTGCCCGGATAGACGCGTGCCGCAAGAACCGCAGCAAGCGCCTGGCAGCCGAGACAAATCCCTATTGTAGGCACGCCCTTCTTCACCGCCGTTTCGATGGTCGCGAGCTCCCCCTTCAGGAAGGGATAGCGATCGACCTCGTAGATGCCGATCGGTCCGCCGAGCACGACGAGGAGGTCGGCAGTCTTTGCCGGGCTGAGATCGTCCACGCCGGCCTCGACGTAGTGGAGCGCGATGCCGCGGTCCTTCAGCACGCCGGCGAGCGTGCCCGCATCTTCGAAAGCGACGTGGCGAATGGCGATTGCGTTCTTCATGATGCTTCTCTCAGAGGCTCCAGCACTGGCGCATTTTGTGCCGAGCGGCCAACGCCTATTTGACGATTAGCGACATCTGATTGACGGTTTGCGACATAGGACAGCGCAGCTACACCACCCTTGTCTGACCCTGGCGGCGCGGATCGCCGGCACCTTCCATTCCTTCTCCAGGATGGCGGCGCGCAGCATGCACCCCGCCGAAGAACAGGTTCTGCGCAGGCCAGGCATGCGCCTTCTCGCCGAGCGCAAGGAACTCCGACTGCGCAGCCTCCGGCAGGCATGGCTCGAAGCTCGTCTTGCCGTCAGGCTCGACATGAAGCCGTGGCGCCTCGACGGCGTCCTGCAAGCTCATGCCGTGGTCGAGCAGATTGACGGCGACCTGGAGAATCGCGGTTCTGATGCGGTTCGAGCCGCCGGTGCCGAGCGCCGTCACTGTTCCATCGGCCTCTAGGATGATTGTGGGCGCCATCATTGATGAGAGCCGCGTGTCTTCCCGCCAGGCGTGGAGTCCTCCGGCCGCCAAGTCCTCCTCGCCGAGCATATTGTTCAGCATGAAGCCGAAGTTTCCGACGATATAACCGTTGCCCTCGCCGTTGGAGAGACTGACAGAGGCTGCGTTTCCCTTCGCGTCGATCACGCTGACATGGGTCGTGCCGCGATAAGCCTGCGGATGGCGCTGAGCCTCGCGCAGCTCTCGAGCAAGCACACCTCCGGCGAGTCGCGCGGCGAGTCCCTCCCCATGGGTGATGCGCGCTTCGTTGGTCGCCTCCATGGCGCGCTTGAGCGCGATTGCGTCAATCTTGCCACCCACCCCTTGCAGCGCCTCGATATAGGCGAGACCGAAGGCGATTAGCGGCCCGCTTGCCGCCGGCGGAGGATTGAGCGCGACCGTCGCGTCTCTGTGCCGCCAGTAAAGCGGCTCGCGCAATTCGACGCGGTAATGCTTGAGATCGTCAGAAGTGAGATGTCCGCCGAGCGAGCGCGACTGCGCCACGATTGCCTTGCCCACATCGCCGTCGACGAACAGCCGCGCACCATCCTCCGCGAGCCATTCAAGCGTCTCGGCGAGTCCCTCGTTGCGAAAGGTCCCCCCGGCCTTCATCAGCTTGCCGCTAGGTGCGAAGATCTTGGATACGCCACCGCTTGCGGTGAGGATCGGGGCGATGACGGTGAAGAGGTAGGCCTGGAATTCGGTCAGGGCGAAACCTATGCGCGCGGCACGCACCGCCGGCTCGATCAGGCGTTTCATCGGCAGCGTGCAAAGTGCCTCGTGCCACAGGAACAGCCCTGGCACCGCGCCCGGCGTCGCGCTGGATCCAAGCCCGATATAGAACTCCTGCTTGGCAGGACCGAAATCGGCATAGATAGGGAAGAACGCGACCTCGTTTGCCTGCCGACACCTCCGCGGCGTCTCGGTGAAGAAGTCGAATAGCTTCACGGAGTCGCTGCCGTCGCGCCTCGCCATGAGGAAACCGCCGCCGCCGGGCGATGAAAAGACCGCCTCGGCGACGAAGGTCATGAAGACGCCGGCAAGCGCCGCGTCGAAGGCGTTGCCGCCGTCTTCGAGGATTTCGGCGCCGGCGCGTGCGGTCAGCTCATGGCCCGCTGCAACCACGCCTTTGGTGTTGCTCATGAAGTTTGCCTAGGGCGAACCCGCCGGCGCGGCAAGCCCGGCCATGCCGAGCCAATGGAATAGACGGAGCTCAGCCCAAACGCCGCTCGAGCGCGGAGAACTCCTCTCCCAAACTCTTGGGTAGCTTCGCGCCAAAGATGGCGAAATGATCCTTGATCAGCGGAAGCTCCGCCTTCCAACCTTCGACATCGACAGTGGTCAGCGCCTTGACCGTGTCTGGCGCAACCTTGAGCCCGGAGACATCGAGCGACCCCTCGGCAGGAAGCCGGCCGATCGGCGTATCGACCGCCTTGGCCGTGCCGTCGCAGCGCTCGAAGATCCATTTCAGCACGCGCGAGTTCTCAGCATAGCCGGGCCACATGAACTTGCCGTTGCCGTCCTTCCGGAACCAATTCACGTAGAAGATCTTCGGCATCTTGTTGCCGCCCTTCTCGCCCATCTTCAGCCAATGGGCGAAATAGTCGCCCATGTGGTAGCCGCAGAAGGGCAGCATGGCCATCGGATCGCGCCGGAGATCGCCGATCTTGCCGGCCGCAGCCGCAGTCTTCTCCGACGCCATGATCGAACCCAGGAACGTGCCGTGCTTCCAGCCGGTCGCCTCGATGACGAGCGGGACGACGGTGGCGCGGCGCCCGCCGAACATGATCGCATCGATGGGCACGCCTTTCGGGTCCTCCCACTCCGGCGCGATCACCGGACATTGCGCTGCAGGAGCGGTGAAGCGCGCGTTAGGATGCGCTGCCGGACGTCCCGACTTCGGCGACCATGGACGCCTCATCCAGTCAATCGCTCGCGCCGGCTCCTCTGCAGTCATCTGCTCCCAATAAACATCTTCGTCGTCGGTGAGCCCGACATTGGTGAAGATGCAATTCTCGTTCAGCGCCTTCATGGCGTTGAGATTGCTCGCCTCTGAGGTACCAGGCGCCACGCCGAAGAAGCCGGTCTCGGGATTGATGGCGTAGAGCCTGCCGTCAGCACCGAACTTCATCCAGCAAATGTCGTCGCCGATGGTCTCCGCCTTCCAACCGGGGATGGTGGGATTGAGCATGGCGAGGTTGGTCTTGCCGCACGCGCTTGGGAAGGCAGCGGCCATGTACTTCACTTTGCCCTCCGGATTGGTGAGCTTGAGGATCAGCATGTGCTCGGCCATCCAGCCCTCGTCGCGCGCCTTGACGCTCGCGATCCTCAGCGCATGGCACTTCTTGCCGAGTAGCGCATTGCCGCCATAGCCAGAGCCGTAGGACCAGATCTCGCGCGTCTCGGGGAAATGCGAGATGTACTTCGTCTTGTTACAGGGCCACGGCACGTCGGCGGTCTGTGGCGTCGGCAAGGGATAGCCCACAGTGTGCAAGCCGCGCACGAAGTCTTCGCTCTGGCCGAGCGCCTTCAGCACCTTGTCGCCGACCCGCGTCATGATGTGCATGTTGGCAACGGCGTAAGCACTGTCGGTAATCATGATGCCGATGCCAGCGATGGGAGAGCCGACCGGGCCCATCGAATAAGGCAACACATACATGGTGCGGCCGACCATGGCGCCATCATAGAGCTTGGTCAGCGTGGCCTTCATCTCGGCCGGATCGAACCAGTTGTTGGTCGGCCCGGCGTCGTCTTTCGACTTCGAGCAGATATAGGTCTGGTCCTCGACGCGGGCGACGTCGGCGGGGTCAGAGCGCACCAGGATCGAATTTTTGCGCTTTTCTGGGTTCAGCCACATCGCCGTGCCGCAATCGACGAGCAGCTTCAGAAGCTCCTGGTATTCGGCCTTCGAGCCGTCGCACCAGCGCACCGCCTCCGGCTTGAACCGCGCGCCCGCCTCTTCGACGAAGGCGAGCACCTTCGGATTTGTCGTCTTTGCTCCTTCAGGCGCAATCTTCGATGCTTCAGGCGCGATTTTTGGCTGTACGCTCATGCGGGCGGTTTCCTGGCGCGAGTTAGTGGATTTCTGGCGAGGCCTTGTCTCACCTAGCACTGAAATTGGCGGGCTTTCAAGGCAAGGGCAGCGCCAGGGGGGCACAAGGCCTTGCCGTACCGGCTACTGGGAGCCCGTCTGAGCAAGATGCAAGGATTGCCCAATTTGGGTCCGTGGCTGGGTAGGAGACGTAGAAGCAGCTCAGCACATCACGGTTCGGAAAGTTGCAGCGCTCGTAATAGATGTTCGCACCGCGGGCTCCGGACACCGCGTAAAAATCGGAACCGATCTTCTTATAGGTGACGTCGCTGAGGTTAACGTTATGTGAGAGGTAGGCCTCCGGCCGCTCGCCATCGATGTTGTAGCCGCCATAGATCGCCAACTCCGCGCGCCCATCCGCGGTGTGAAAAGTCTGCCCGTCGCCATTCTCCGGCGGCGCATCCTTTACGGTGAAGAGGTCCGCCGGATAGTCGGCCGCGGCGCCGAAGCGCGGATTTAAGCAGGTGGCCCAATGCTCTTTGGCGGGAGCTGTGCCGGAGAAGGCGAGCAAACCGATCACGAGGGGAAGAGCGAGGCCACCGAGCGTTTGCCGAGCGGTCATTGCTTCACTCCAGACATACTCGCGACTCCAGACATACTCACGGAGCTTTGCTTACCTACCAGACCCGGTTGATCTTATCCGGAGCCATGGGTGTGCCTGTCTTGCAGACAAACGCCTTACGAAAGCCTTCCAGGTTCGCGAGCACGCCGTTGACGCGATATTTGCCGGGGGCATGCGGGTTAGTCTTAGCGTCTTCTCTGGCCGATTCCTCCGTGTGGTTCTCGCACCAGCCCTGGGCGTAGCTCAAGAAGAAGCGCTGTTCCAGAGTAAAGCCGTGAGCATCGGACCCTGCCTTCGCGCCCGGCGCAGTCCGGAACGCTTCATAAGAAAGCCGCGCGCCGCCATTGTCCGCCGTGTTCTCGCCGAGCGTCAGTTCTCCGTTCACGTGGACGTCCGTGGACCGGCCGCCCCGACCTTTGACAGCGACGAACACATTGTATTCGCGAACGAGGCCCGCGGCACGCGCGTCGAACGAAGCAGCGTCCTCTTTCGTCCACCAGTCCTTCAGGTTGCCCTGCGCATCGTAGTGGCGGCCCTCATCGTCGAAGCCGTGGGTCAGCTCGTGACCGATGAGCGAAGCGAGGTTGCCGTAATTAGCCGCATCGTC
This sequence comes from Methyloceanibacter sp., assembly GCA_035260265.1. Lineage (GTDB taxonomy): Bacteria > Pseudomonadota > Alphaproteobacteria > Rhizobiales > Methyloligellaceae > Methyloceanibacter. The sequence continues at coordinate 29,260 of DATFVO010000075.1, read as the reverse complement.
GGCAGCCATGTCGAAATTGGGCGGCTGGAGGACACCGGCGGGAAAGTAGATCGCGTTCAACTGCTCATCGTAATAGGAGTTGTCGGTGGGGGCGGTCATGCCCCATTCGTCGCGATCGACCGGCTTGCCGATCTTGGCGAGGTCATCCCGCACATCGAACTTCGAAGCGCGCGTCAGATTCCCGAAAACGTCGCCGCGCGCGATTTCGAGCTTCGAATAGTCGAGCCACTTCTCGGGATAGCCGACCTTGAAGCCAACATTGGCGAGCTTCTCGAGAGCGCGCGCTTTCGTTTCGTCGCTCATCCAGGTGAGCGACTTGATGTCGGTCTCGAAGGCCTTCGCGACCTCGCGCATCATCTTGAGCACGCGCTCCTTCGCCTCCGGGCTGAACGCATGCTGCACATAGGCCTCGCTCAGCGCGTCGCCGAGCTGATCGTCAGTGGCATCGATGCAGCGTTTCCAGCGCGGCTCGATCTGCTCCTGGCCGTCGAGCCGCTTGCCGAAGAACGCGAAATCCTCATCGACGAAGGCTTTGGGCGCCGCCGAGAGTAATCCGTCAATGAACGTCCAGCGGAGATAGGCCCTCCAGTCATCAAGCGAGAAGGACTTCAGCGACGCTTCCAGGCCCTGGAAGAAGCCGGGGTCGGCTACATCCAACGATACGAATGGGGGGGCGCCGATTTCAGCGAGGTAGGTCGTCCAGTCGAATGACGGCGCGAGCTTCACGAATTCCGCAAGCGTCGTCTTGTGGTGAATGTTCTTCGGCTCGCGGCGATCGACCAAGCTCATTGCGGCTTTGGCAAGTGCCGTCTCGACGCGAAGCGTGGCGTCAGCCTCCGCCTTAGCCTTCTTCGTATCGTCGCCGAGCAGCCGGAAAATGCGCTCGAGATGATGTCGGTACTCGGCGCGTTCGCTTTTGTAATCGTCGGTGAGATAGTAGTCGCGGTCGGGCAGCGCGAAGCCATCCTGGTCAGCCTCGGCGATCATCATCGCAGCGTCAGTGTAGTCAGGCGTCGATGAGAAGTAGAACATGGCCGCCGCGCCGATCAGATGCAGGCGCGCGATCTCAGCGGCGAGCTCGCGCTTGTCCTTGAGCGCGGCAATCCGCTCGAGTTCTGGTTCGAAGGGCTTCAGGCCCTTGGTTTCAATCGTCGCTTCGTCGAGGCAGGACGCATAGAAGTCGCCGAGCTTGCGACGATTTTCGGTGTTTGCGCCCTTCCCTGCGGCAGCATCGTCGAGGATCGAGGCCAAGACCTTGCGGGTATGCTCGTCAAGCTCGCTGAAGCGCCACCAATCTGTATGGTCGGGTGGAACCGGGTTCGTATTCAGCCACGCGCCGCAAGCGTATTGGTAGAAGTCGGAGCATGGGTTGACGCTGGGGTCGACGGCCGCCGGGTCGAACACCGGGGGCAGCGGTTTCTCGGGCTCCTTCGCCGTCTCTGCCCGCACCGCCAAGGTGGCGGCCATCGTACCTAAAGTAAGGATCGCTACCAGGAGTCGCTTCACCCGCCATGCTCCTCGCGTGGCTCGCGCGAGTCTAGTTTGGTCCGGCGCTAGAGCGCGCCTCCCCCGCAAGCCTGACCAGTTCTTTGCGGGCTTCGGCCGGTGTCCTCACTGGGACTGCAAACAGAATCCGCCGGGCGGCGCCATCGAGAACGATGTCGCAGCCTTCCGGATCGATGCCAGTCATCCGCCACGATCCGGCTGCGGCACCCACGGCCTTAGCGTAAAGCTCGATGGTGTCGGCGTGGTGACTGTTCATGTGCTCGACAATATCGGCCTCGGCATCGATAAGACGCCTCGCGCCTTCGGTTTGCAGCAGAAGGGCGCCTGGAGAGAGATCGAAGATACGTCCGAAGCCGCCGATGTAATGAGCGCCTTCGACCGCGAGCCGCCAAAAGGCGAAGTCGGGGAAGTCGGCATAGAAGGAAGCCTCTGGATGGCGGGCGAGAAATCTCCGCCTCACCCCTTCTTCCGCATCCTTCTCGGCGCGACCCCAAACCGTGATCCTCGCGCCTTGCAGCGGGTCGGCGAGAGCCCCCGTCTCGTCGAGCATGATCGAGGCGCGCGGGTCCTTGGCGAGGTTTGCAGTGTGACGCGCCAAGTTCGAAATCAGCATGGTCGGGGCCCCCGAGGCGTCGGTCGCGACCGTGATGAGCGAGCCATAGGGGTATCCGTTGCTGCGGTCGATGGTCGCGAGGGACCCCTTGAAGACGCGTCGCAAAAGCGCCCGCGCAGAGGCCGCGATCTCGGACTTTGCGGGCACGTCGAAGGACTTATTTACTTGCGCCATAACGATATTTGTTGCATTGCGGTAAATACGGGTGGCGAGCCGCGCCCCGATGCTGCCACAATTGAGCGCAGCCCTGAAACACACCCTTTAACCACGTCAATCGCCGCAAGGGGCCCCCAATGCCAACAATCGCACTTGTCGACGACGATCGTAACATTCTCACCTCCTTGCGTATGGTGCTCGAAGCCGAGGGCTACAAGACCCAGACCTATAATGACGGTGCAAGCGCGCTCGACGGCTTTGCCGAGAGCCCGCCCGACCTCGCCATCCTCGATATCAAAATGCCGCGCATGGACGGGATGGAGCTGCTCCGCCGGCTTCGCCAGCGGAGCGAGCTGCCGGTGATCTTCCTTACCTCGAAGGATGAGGAGATCGACGAACTGTTCGGCCTCAAGATGGGCGCCGACGACTTCATCCGCAAACCTTTCCCGCAGCGGCTTCTGGTCGAGCGCGTGAAGGCGGTGCTGAGACGCGCCCAGCCGCGCGATACCGCCGCTGTGGTCGAGGACAAGTCCAAGGTGCTCGAGCGCGGCAAGCTCAAGATGGACCCGGAGCGCCACACTTGCGTGTGGGACAACCGCCCTGTCACCCTCACAGTGACGGAATTCCTGATCCTGCAATCACTTGCCGCACGGCCCGGCGTGGTGAAAAGCCGCGACGCCCTCATGGATGCGGCCTATGATGACCAGGTTTATGTCGACGACCGCACCATCGACAGCCACATCAAGCGGTTGCGCAAGAAGTTCAAGGCGGTCGATTCGAGCTTCGACGTGATCGAGACTCTATATGGCGTTGGCTACCGGTTCAAAGAGTGACGGAACTAGCCAATGACAGCCGAGGCCGACAGGTCCTGGCAAAGACCTAACGCCGCAACTCTCAAGGAGCGCGTTCGCAGCGTCTTGCGCATCGCCCGCAATCGTGTGCGCAGCACGGCCGGCTGGCTCGTCGAGCATCTCCCGTTCCGCAACGGCTTCTCGAGCCTCACCCGGCGTATCGTCGTGCTCAACCTGATCGGGCTCGCGATCCTCGTCTCGGGCATCCTCTATCTCAATCAGTTCAGGGCCGGGCTGATCGACGCCAAGGTGCAGAGCCTGCTCACGCAAGGCGAGATCATCGCTCGCGCCATCGCTGCCTCCGCCGGTGTCGACACCAACGAGGTGCAGCTCGATCCCGAGAAGCTGCTCGAGACCGAGCATAGCCAGGCAAGCGACGACGATGATTTGTCGAACTCGCTCGATTTCACCATCGATCCGGAGCGCGCCGCCCCAATCCTGCGTCCCCTGGTGAAGCCAACCGGAAGCCGCGCCCGCGTCTATAACCGCGACGGCGCCCCGATCCTCGACTCCGACACGTTCTACTCGCGCGGCGAGGTGTTGCGTTACGACCTGCCGCCGCCCGATGCGGAAAAGCCCGATGCGTTGAGCCGCTTCTGGCAAACCGTGACCACGCGCATGAGCCAATACGACCTGCCACTCTATACCGAGATCGGCGGGGCCAATGGCAAGGCTTACCCGGAGGTGGCAACGGCACTAACCGGGACGTCCGTGCCGATCGTGCGCGTTAACGACAAGGGCGAGCTTGTGGTCTCCGTCGCCGTGCCGATCCAGCACATGCGCGCCGTGCTCGGCGTGCTTCTGCTCTCGACGCGGGGCGGCGATATCGACAATATCGTCGCTGCCGAGCGTTGGGGCATCGTGCGCGTGTCGCTGTTCGCGGCCGCCGTCACTATCGTGCTTTCGATTATCCTCGCCAACACCATCGCCGGTCCCGTGCAGCGGCTCTCAGCCGCGGCAGAGCGCGTACGCCACAGCGTCAGGGCGCGCGCCGAGATCCCCGACTTCACTGACCGTACCGACGAGATCGGCCATCTCTCCGGCGCGCTACGCGACATGACCAATGCGCTCTACAAGCGGATCGATGCGATCGAGAGCTTTGCCGCCGACGTGGCGCACGAGCTGAAGAATCCGCTCACCTCCTTGCGCAGCGCCACCGAGACGCTTCCGCTCGCCAGGACGGACGAGTCGAAAGAGCGGCTGATGGAGATCATCAAGCACGACGTGAAGCGGCTCGACCGACTGATCAGCGACATCTCCGATGCTTCGCGCCTCGACGCCGAGCTGGCCCGCGAGGATGCCAAGACGGTCGACATGGCGGAGCTGTTGCGGACCACCGTGGCGCTGTTCAACGACATCCACCGCGACGACACGCCGGAAGTCGTGCTCGACATCGCTTATGCACCCGGCGCGTGGCCCTATAGGGTCATGGGCCACGACAGCCGCTTGAGCCAGGTCATCGTCAACCTGCTCGACAACGCCATCTCCTTCTCCCCGCCAGGAGGCCGCGTTGCGGTGCTCGCGCGCCGCATCGGCCACGAAATCCAGATCGCCGTGGAGGACGAAGGCCCGGGCATCCCCGAGGAGAACCTCGAGCGCGTCTTCGAGCGCTTCTATACCGACCGCCCACGGGAGAATTTCGGCCAGAACTCGGGGCTCGGCCTCAACATTTCGCGCCAGATCGCGGTCGCGCATGGTGGGAGGCTGTGGGCCGAGAACCGTCCGCCGAAGGGTGTGGGCCGGGGCAAGGGCGACGCGAGCGTTGGCAGAAGCGGTGGCGCGCGTTTCGTGATGCGGCTGCCGGCAACCTGACCATCCCGGACTTGAACGAGGCATGTTTGAGAGAGGCGCGCGAGCTTGTGCATGGCACGTCCGTCGCGCTCGGCCGGCGGGCCGCGTTGTTGCGCGGTGGCTCTGGCGCTGGCAAGTCAGACCTCGCTCTGAGATTCCTGGCGCTACAAGGCGAAGGCGCGCTCAAGCCGCAACTCGTTGCCGACGACCAGGTGTGGGCGGAGGCGAGCTCGGATGGGTCTCTCATTGTCTCGGCGCCGGAGACCATCGCCGGCAAGATCGAGGTGAGAGGACTGGGAATTGTGTCAGTGCCGTTTCTCGCGCAAGCCAGGCTCGTGCTTGTTTGCGATCTCGTCAGCGTCGAGAACGTGCCGAGGATGCCGCCCGAGCCATGGGAACGGACGGTGATCGCGGGCGTTCCTGTGCCGGTGGTGAAACTCGATCCCTTCGAGCTCTCGGCGCCCCTCAAATTGAAACTGGCGCTTTTACTGGCGCCGGAACAGCTTCTTTGACGTGCGAAAGCTTTGACTTGCGCATGGCACCTCTCCCGACAAAGATAGCGGCCTTTGGCCGGGCGGCATTCACCAAAGAGGCAACATGATCGGCGTCGTCATCGTCACGCACGGCAAGCTTGCGCACGAATTCCGTGCCGCGCTCGAGCATGTGGTCGGGCCGCAGGAGCAGATCGAAACCGTATCGATCGGCCCTGACGACGATCTCGACGTGCGGCGGAGCGACATGCTGACAGCGCTCGCCCGCGTCGATACCGGCGGAGGTGTCGTAGTGCTCACTGACATGTTCGGCGGCACTCCGTCGAATCTCGCCATTTCCGCCATGGAGCGCTCCAATGTCGAGGTGATCGCGGGCGTCAATCTGCCGATGCTGGTGAAACTTGCGAGCGTACGCGGCGAGTGCAAATTGGAAGAAGCGATCAACCAGGCGCAAGAAGCCGGACGCAAGTATATTAGCGTGGCAAGTCAGATCCTCGCCGCGAGCTAGCCTGTGATAAATTTCCCAACGCCAACGTCGAAGCGATGACCAAAGCAATGGAGCAGGTGACAGAGCCTAAGCCGAACAAGGAAGAGCCTGGCAACGGCCTCTATTTTGCCGAGTTGGTGATCCCCAACAAGAAGGGCCTGCATGCGCGGGCCTCGGCCCAGTTCGTACGCTGCGCGGCGAGCTACACCGCCACGGTGCGGGTGACGCGCGAAGGCCACACTGTCCTCGGCACTTCTATCATGGGACTGATGATGCTCGCCGCTGGCCAAGGCCACTCGATTCTGATCGAGACCGAGGGCGAGGAGGCGAATACTGCGCTTGAGGCGCTGATCAGGCTGGTCGAAAGCGGCTTCGGCGAGGAAGATTAGGAAAAGCCAACTCCGCAGGTTTCCGCCGACCACACCCGACCGGCATTTACCCATTTCCCAACGGGCTTTCCGCCTCTGCCCCGCACCGGGCAAGAGACGAACAAATCGCTTCGGCGGGCGTTGTCCTGTGGAATTGGAAATCAAGCAAAAGGGAGGCCGAAATGGCAGGTAAGCGCCAATCGAACGAGAATGTTCGGCAGGCTCGCCGGTCAGCCGACCTTGGCCAGAAGAAAGCCAAACTGGAGAAGGCGAGCAAAGAAGAGCTGAAGCACATGGAACGCGGCGCTGCGAAATTCGCGCCGCGGGAAGCCAAAGAAGCAGACCTTGGTCAAAAAGAAGCTCGACTAGAGAAGGCGAGCAAGGAAGAGCTTGAGCATATGGGTGGCAGCGGTGCCGCTGCATCAGCACGCCAAGGGAGGTCCATGATGAAAGTCCAGATGGCGATGCACAAAGGCGTAGAGTGGGTTGGTCCGGAGACCCCGATCTCTGAGCTCGCGAAATTGATGCGTAAGTACGACATCGGCGCGATTCCGATCGGCGAGAAAGACCACCTTATCGGCATGGTCACCGACCGCGATATCGTTTGCAAAGGCTTGGCCAACGACGGCTTTGATGCAAGCCGCGCGACGGCGCGTGACGTGATGACTTCGGGAATCCATTGTTGCCGAGAGGACGACGAGCTTTCCAAGGCGGTGCAGCACATGGAACAGCTCCAAATCCGCAGGCTGCCGGTCATCAACAAGAATAAGCGCATGGTCGGCATGCTCAGTCTCGGCGATGTCGGCCAGGCTGCACCGACCGACGTGTTGTCCGAATGTGTCAGGAGCGTTGCGGCTCATCATAGCTGAGGGCCCGGAACGAGCTCCCACGAGGCAGTAGTAGTCCGCCCACGGGCCGTCGGCCCGTTTCGCGGGCCAATCTGCGCGACCTCGATAGAAGTAAAGCGGGAGCATGGCGGCGATGGCAAAGAAGCACGACGATAACCCGCCGGTCCTCTCCGAGGTCGAGGCGAGAGCCGGCGTCACGGGACACCACGTGCGTCACGTGCTCGCCTTCGGGCTTGCCGGCAGCGTCATAGCCTTCGTCGTGATTGCCCTCTACTTCTACTATGCCAAGCTGATCTCTGCACTTTCCCAGGCCTCGGCCCAGATCGGCTTGACCAGGCTTGTCTATGTCACCATTCCCCTCGCGCTGGGCGCAGTGGCTGTCGTGCTTGTGCTCGGCCTGTGGAACATGGTGGCAAGGCCGAGGCCCGAGATCAGCCAAACCTTGATGCGCTGGCGGGTCGCGCTGCAATTCATCGCGCTTTGCCTGGTCATGGCGGCCCTCTATCTGTCAGCCAAGTCCTAGGCTTTTCGCTCCACCGAACGTGCTCACTCGCTCCCCGCGGCGGTGCCTCGCATGCCCGCTCTCAGCACTGGCCATTCCCCTGGAAAACGTATAAGGAGTTATTTATATCTTTATGATCCGAGGCCAGGAGTAGAGGGCATGAACTACCACGTCAGAGATATCGGGCTCGCCGAGTGGGGCCGCAAAGAAATCGCCATCGCCGAGACGGAAATGCCGGGGCTGATGGCGGTGCGAGAGGAATACGCGGCCAAGCAGTCGCTCAAAGGCGCACGCATCGCCGGCTCGCTGCACATGACGATCCAGACCGCCGTCCTCATCGAGACGCTGAAGGCGCTCGGCGCCGATATCCGCTGGGCCTCGTGCAACATCTACTCGACGCAAGACCACGCCGCCGCGGCGATCGCGGCCAAACGCATCCCAGTGTTCGCCTATAAGGGCGAGAGCCTCGAGGAATATTGGGACTATACCCACCGCATCTTCGAGTGGACGGATGGCGGCACGCCCAACATGATCCTCGACGACGGCGGCGATGCGACACTGCTCGTGCATCTCGGCGTCCGCGCCGAGAAGGGCGATACCGCCTTCCTCGACAAGGCAACCAACGAGGAGGAAGAGGTCGTGTTCGCCGCGATCAAGAAGCGGCTCAGGAAGAAGCCCGGCTGGTACTCGGAGATCGCCAAGAACATCCGAGGCGTGACCGAGGAGACCACGACCGGCGTGCATCGCCTCTACGAGATGCAGAAGAATGGCACGCTGCTGTTCCCCGCGATCAACGTCAACGACAGCGTGACCAAGTCCAAGTTCGACAACCTCTACGGCTGCCGCGAGAGCCTGGTCGACGGCATCCGCCGCGGCTCCGACGTGATGATGGCGGGCAAGGTGGCGATGGTCGCCGGCTTTGGCGACGTTGGCAAAGGCTCCGCCGCGTCCCTGCGCAATGCCGGATGCCGGGTGATGGTCTCAGAGATCGACCCGATCTGCGCACTGCAGGCCTCGATGGAAGGCTACGAGGTCACCACCATGGAGGACGCGGCACCGCGGGCCGACATTTTCGTCACCGCGACCGGGAACAAGGACGTGATCACGTTAGACCACATGCGCGCGATGAAGGACCGCGCCATTGTGGCCAATATCGGCCATTTCGATTCGGAGATTCAGGTCGCGGCCTTGCGCAACTTCAAATGGGACAACGTCAAGCCGCAGGTGGACGAGATCGAGTTTCCGGACGGCAAACGGATCATCCTTCTGTCGGAGGGCAGGCTGGTTAATCTCGGCAACGCCATGGGCCATCCGAGCTTCGTGATGAGCGCGTCCTTCACCAACCAGACCATCGCGCAGATGGAGCTGTGGACCAATCCCGGCAAATACGAGAAGAAGGTCTACGTGCTGCCGAAGCAGCTCGACGAGAAGGTGGCGCGGCTCCATCTCGGTAAAGTCGGCGCCAAGCTCACCAAGCTCAAGCCCGACCAGGCTGAATATATCGGGGTGCAGGTCGAAGGGCCCTACAAGACCGACTCCTACCGGTACTAGGTTCCTACCAGATTGCCTCTGCCAGTTAGGCTAAGGCGCTTCCGCTAGTGGGCAAGACTGGGCGATACAGCTAATCTAAGCGTGATTCGCCTTGAAGCTCGCAGGGTCGGAACGACCCGCGTTAAGTCTGTGGCAGCATAAGCGGCGCTGAGCGCAAGGCCATGGGCGGCGGCGTGGAGCGAGGGACCATGCGGACCAGCGGGGGCAAGGCCTTACCTTCATCAAGGTGGCCAAAAGTGCTGTCCCGCGTTCTCGCCTTTTCTGCCGCGACCCTCCTCTCCGCTCAGGTGGCGATGGCCGGCACCGTCAGCGTGGCATTTGATTCGCGCATGCTGCTTTTGCTCGGCATTACTCTCGGCATCATCGCCTTCGCGGCCGGCACGGCGATCATTTGCCTTCGCGCCACACAGTGCGCGCGCAAGGCTGAGAGAGCGGCGGCGAACGAGGCTGAGCGCTATCGTTTGAGCGAGAATGCGCTCGACACGGTGCTGGCCGCGGAGCCCCAAATGCTGCTCACTGTGTCGGAGACTGGCGAGGCCGATCTTCTGGTCGCGACCTTGCCCGCGAGTCACGGCGTGCCGGACCAAGCCGACAGGTTCATCAATTTTGCTGGATGGCTTGACGCGCCATCGGTCAAGGAGCTCGACGAAGCGATCGGGGTGCTCGCCGAACGGGGCGAGGCGTTCAACCTGATGCTCACCACCTTGCGCGACCGTTATGTCGAGGTCGATGGTAGGGCAACTGGCTGGACCATCGTGCTCAAGGTTCGCGATGTAGCGGGGCAGCGGCTCGAAGCTGCCGAGCTCGCCTCAAAACATCGTCGGCTCGAGGAGCAGGTCGCCTCGCTGCGCAGGCTGCTAGATGCACAAGCCGTGGTGGCGGAGCGTGGCCGCACCGAGGCAAAGCCGAGCCTCGAGGCGCGCTTCAGGAGCTTCGACCGGCTGGCCACAGCCTTCGCCGTGTTCGACGGAAGCCAACGCCTCACCCATTTCAATCAGGCCTATGTCGGACTTTGGCAACTCGATCCCGAATGGCTTGCGACCCATCCGCGCGACGGTGAGATCCTCGACCGGCTACGCCAGGCGCGTCGTTTGCCCGAGAAGGCCGACTATCGCGAATGGAAGAGATCGTGGCTCTCGTCCTACGGCACCAACGCCCAGATCGAGGACCAGTGGCACCTCCCCGACGGCAGCACCCTGCACGTCATCGCGGACAGCGAGGGCGAGGCCGGCGTGACCTACCTCTACGAGAACGTCACCGAGCGCATAGGGCTAGAGAGCCGGTACAACGCGCTGATCCAGGTGCAGCGCGAGACCATCGAGACATTGCGCGAAGGGGTGGCCGTGTTCGCCCCGAACGGGCGCCTCAGGCTCTACAATGAAGCCTTTGCCAATATCTGGCGCCTGAACCCGCATCAGCTCGACGGCGAGCCGCATATCGAGGAGATCATCTCCTGGTGCCGCGAGCTCTATGATGCGCCGGAAGAGTGGGAGCGTACCAAGGCCGCGGTAACCGCCCTCGTCGCTGAGCGCGCCTACGAAAGCGAGTTCGACCGGCCGGACGGCAGCGTGCTTGCTTGCGCCGCCCTGCCTCTGCCCGACGGCGGCACGCTCCTCACGTATGTCGATGTATCCGACGCAAAGCGCGCTGAGCGGGCGCTGATCGAGCGCACCGAGGCGCTCGAAGCTGCCGACCGGCTCAAGACCGCCTTCATTTCGCATGTGTCCTACGAGTTGCGCACGCCGCTCACCAATATCATCGGCTTCAGCGAGCTTCTGGCGAGCCCGGTTGCCGGGCCGCTCACCGACAGGCAGCGCGACTATCTCAACGATATCCGTCTCTCGGGGCGGACGCTGCTCTCCATCATCGACGATATTCTCGACCTCGCCACCATCGACGCCGGCACGCTCGAATTGAAGCTGTCGCCGGTCAAAGTGCGCGACGTGATCGGTCAGGCGGTGCAGGGCGTCGAGGAGCGGCTCAAGCAGAACAACGTATACCTTGCCATCAGCGTCGAGCCCGACGTCAATAGCTTGGTCGCCGACGGCAGGCGCGTGACCCAGATGCTGTATAATCTCCTGTCCAACGCGATCGGCTTTTCGGAGCAGGGCGGCAGGATCGCGTTCAATTGCGGGCGGGAAAATTCCATGCTTGCCTTCACCGTAGAGGATCAGGGCGTGGGCATTCCAGAGGATTATCAGCAGGCCGTGTTCAATCGCTTCGAGAGCCGTTCGCATGGCTCGCGCCATCGCGGTGCGGGGCTCGGGCTCTCCATCGTCAAGAGTCTCGCGGAGCTGCACGGCGGCACGGTCTCGCTCGACTCGGCCCCTGGCCGCGGCACACGGGTCAAAGTGTTGCTGCCGCTCGGGCAGGAAGCCGAGGGCGAGCTCGAACAGCCGCTTTACAAGTCAAGCCGCGCGGGATGAGCTTAAGTTGGAGTCTCGATGATGTCGACCTGGTCGGGCTCGATATCCTCGTAAGCCGTATCGCGCTTTCGCTCAAAGCCGGCGATGTCATCGCGCTGAGCGGTCCGCTCGGTGCAGGGAAGACGACCTTCGCACGGTCGCTAGTCACGCGACTTGGCGGCGAAGACGAGGTGCCGAGCCCGACCTTCGCCCTGATGCAGCGTTATGAGACGAAGCGGCTCACCCTCACCCATTGCGACTTCTACCGGCTCGAGCCGTCCGAGCTTGACGAGCTCGGCCTCGAAGATGCGCTTGGCGAAGGCGTGGTGCTCATCGAATGGCCTGAGCGCGCCACGTGCTGGCTGCCGGCGGACCGGCTCGACATCGCCATGGACGAGACGGCGCTCCCGAACCTCCGCCGCATCGTGTTCACTGCGCATGGCAACTGGGAGCCGCGGCTTACGCGCTTAAGGGAGCTGCGGAAATTCCTCGACAACACACCTTACGCTGAGGCTGGTGCCTCGTACCTTCAGGGCGACGCGTCGACGCGGTCCTACGCGCGGCTCGTGCTGCCCGACCGCAATGCCATCCTGATGAACTCGCCCCGGCAGCCTGACGGTCCACCGATCCGCGACGGCAAACCCTACAGTGCCCTTGTTCATCTCGCCGAGGACGTCACGCCCTTCGTGGCAGTGGGTGAGGCGCTTAGAGAGCGTGGCCTGTCGACACCAACCGTGTACGCCTTCGACCTCGATGAAGGTTTTCTCATCCTTGAAGACCTCGGCGACCGGCTGTTCACCAGCGAAATCGCCAAGGACCGTCCCCTCGCTGAGCTTTATCGGCCTGCCGTCGATGTCCTGGTGGCGCTCGCCAGCAAGCCCCCACCAGACCTTCTGCCCATTGAGGGCCACGCCTCTTACCGGCTGCCCGCCTACGACGCGGACGCAATGCTGACCGAGACCTCCCTCCTGATCGATTGGTTCTGGCCTGCGGTTCACGGGAAACCTGTGCCTGAACCGCTTCGCCAGGAATATCTTGGCCTGTGGCGGCCCCTCCTGGAGCGAACCGCAAAGGCCGACCCCGGCTGGGTGATCCGCGACTATCACTCACCCAACTTGATGTGGCTGCCCGAGCGACAGGACATCAAGCGAGTCGGCATCCTCGACTTCCAGGATGCCCTCAAAGGTCCGCTCGCCTACGACCTCGTCTCCCTCCTCCAGGATGCCCGCCTCGACGTTCCGGAAGCGCTTGAACGGGACGAACTCGCTCGCTACTGTGCCGCCCGAAACGCGCAGAGCCAGCATTTTTCGTCAGATCAGTTCCGTACCCTCTACGCAACGCTCGGCGCCCAACGCAACTCTAAGATCCTCGGCATATTTGCGCGATTGGCGAAACGTGACGGCAAGCGCGGTTATCTTGCTCATATCCCGCGGGTCGCGCGCTATCTCGAGCGCGACCTCGCCCACCCGGCGCTTGCCGGGCTTCGCCGCTTCTACGCGCGTGAGCTGCCGCCCGCAGGCGATCTCCCGCCTCTCGTGCTGTAAAGGGCCGCGACCATGACCGAGGCAAAGACGGCGATGGTGCTTGCTGCGGGATTTGGCGAGCGCATGCGTCCCTTGACCTTGCGCATGCCGAAGCCGCTCGTGCCGCTTGCCGGCCGGCCACTCATCGATCATGTGCTCGGTCGGCTGGTGCAAGTCGGCGTGAAGACGGCGGTGGTCAACGTCCACTATCTCTCCGATCAGCTCGAGGCTCATGTGCTGAACCGGCAGGGCAAGCCTCCGAAGATTCTTGTCTCCGACGAGCGTGGTGTCCTGCTCGATACTGGGGGCGGCGCGAAGAAGGCGCTGCCGTTGCTCGGCGCCGGACCTTTCTTCATCCACAACGCCGACTCGGTGTGGAGCGAAGGCGCTACGCCAGCGCTCCAGCGCATGCTGCGGCTGTGGGACCCCGCCGCCATGGACTGCCTGCTGCTCCTTGCGCCGGTCGCCACCAGCATCGGCTATGCCGCCAAAGGCGACTTCTCGATGGGGCCCGACGGTAGGCTTCAACGGCGCGGGGAGAAGGAGATCGTGCCCTTCGCCTTCGCCGGCGTGTCGCTCTGCGACGAGCGCCTGTTCAAGGACGCACCGGAGGAGCGGTTCTCGCTGAACGCCCTTTGGGACAGGGCACTCGCTACGGGAAGGCTCTACGGGGTAAGGCTCGACGGCCGCTGGATGCATGTCGGCACGCCTGAAGCCTTGGCCGAGGCAGAGGCCTCATTCGAGCGCGAAGGTGCCTGAACCCTTATTTCGGGGGGAACGAAGCTACCTTTCCTGCTAATATAAGCAATACCAAGCTCTTAGGCACAGACTCTGGTTTTCGCGAATGAAAAAAGGTTGCAGATTAGGTAGCAATTCTCGCGCCTACGCTCGAAGGCGGAGTTGTCGGAATGGTGCGGGCGGGATAGCAAACGCGTGGCGAGCTGGGGGCCATATGAAACCAACTTCGGTCTCTATCAACGGGCGTTAGCTCGCATCCGATTGTTGGCATCGGGAAGAGTGGCCTATAGCGGGTTGGCCCTTTTTCCTGGCACCATGAACTGCATCAAAGCAGCAGGAGAAATTACCGACGCTCCCCTTAATCAGGGAATTTCCTAGGGGTTTGCTGCTAGCAAGGCCATAGTCCGCCATTTCAGTCCTTCTTCAAAGACCGTGGCACAACTGACCATGAGGTCGTCCCGATGCGCCGCCTCTTAATCACCGCCGGTCTTGTCGTCGGAGTTTTTGTTAAGCCTGCCCTCGCGGAGTGGTGGATTGTTCGGTCGGCTGACGGTGTGTGCCTTGTTGTCGACATTCAGCCGACAGGTAAGGATCCAACCGTGACGAAGGTCGGCAAAGACTCCTATCAGACCGAGGCTGAGGCCAATGCGGATCTCAAACGGCTCTGCGAAGAACCGAAGGTTCCGAGCAAACCCAGTCGCCCCAAGTGACGCTTTATTTCGGCTCGGCTCGTTCGCCACGCTTTCTTTGAGGGCTCCTCGGCATGGCATAGTTCGAGGAATCCGATAGCTACCACCAACGACCCCGCCACCAATCGATCAACCCCGAGGCTGCGTAGGTGCGTGGCAAATGTTCGGCTGAGGTCTTGCAAGTGCCACGGCTCCATCGGCCCGCACAACTTACGAAGTTGCTTCGCCGCCTTGCTCCAATTCTGAACCGGTGCATCACGATGAGACCTGAAAACCAATTCACCGATCTGGGGTGCGCCGTCGAGAATATCTCTGGCGAGGGATGACAGCGGCACTAAATGGCCTTTGCCCTTTTTGGCCCGCTCACCCGGCAGCTTCCACCCGTCGGCACTGATCTCGGCCCACTTCATGCCAGCGATCTCGCCGCGCCCCTGGCCGGTCACCAAAGCCATCTTGTAGACCGCTCCGAACGGATAACCGAGCTTGTCGAATGCGGTCCACGCAGTCCTTATCTCCTCTGCCGACAGACTTCTCTCGCGCTCCGTCTCTTGGCCAGGGCGCTCGATCCGCATTGCCGGTGACGACTCAATCAACTCCTCTTTCAGAGCCCAATTAAAAATCTTCGTGATAAGCGACAGCAGTCGATTCGCCATGACCGGGGCGGTCCGCGCTTTCACGCGCAAAAGCTCTTTAATTTCGCCGCGGGTGATCTCGCAGATTGGGCGATCATGCCATTCCTTAAGATAGGAGTTGATCATGCGTTGCATCTCGCCACGAGTGCGATGCTCGCTGGCGTAATCCGTCATGAAGGCTTCGGCTACTGCTCCGAAGGTGCCCTTGGCTTCTCGCTTCTTCTTTAGCTCGGGAGTGATTCCGCTCTGTGCGTCATTAATAATGTCGCGGGCCTTGTCACGTGCATCCTTAAGGCTGAGCCTGTCGTATTGCCCTAGGGTGATTCGCCGGTAGCGACCATTGATTCTAACCCCGACGAAGAATGTTTTGCCTTCCTGCCCACGCGGACTCCGAAGCAGGGGAGGACCTTGTCCCAGACGTCTCTTTGTCCCGCCGTTTGCGGCTTCAGGCCCTTCAGCATTTTGTCAGTGAAAGTTGGCATTGCCGCCCCTAGGTTGCAATTAGGTTGCGCCCACCACGGGGCTTAATGTCCAGCGGTGCCATTTACAAGGACTTCAGGCGCTAATGTCAGGGAGTGTCCAATCGAGTCCACCAAGTATACCTGAACCCTTATCAGGGGGGCCGAGGCTCTACACCATCCCGCCGTCGGCGCCGTTCCTTACAACCCTCGCCAAGGCGATCCTCGGCGGCGACTTTCCTCTGGCGGGTGGCGCCAAGCCCGATCCGCTCGCGCTTCCTCTCACCACCATCTATCTTCCCACGCGACGTGCCGCGCGCGCCCTGCGTGAGGCCTTCCTCGCCGAGGCCGAAACCGAAGCGCTGCTCCTTCCGCGCATCAGGGCTCTCGGCGATCCTGACGAGGAGGCCGTAATCATCTTCGGTGGTGGTGACAGCACCAAGGACGACAGTGCGATCGGGGCGCCCGCTATCGGCGTCCTCCCTCGCCGCTTAGCTCTTATGAAGCTCGTGCTGGCCCTAGGCCACCGCTTGCGTGCTCCGGCTCAGGAGGACTCCACCTTGGGGACACCTTTGCTGGAGGTCACCCCCGGGCAAGCCTCCTATCTCGCGGCCGACCTCGCGCGGCTGATGGACGATGTCGAGCGCGAGGAGGTCGATCTTTCCAAGCTCGCCGAGATCGTGCCGGAGGACTTCGCCGCGCATTGGCAGGTCACCGTCGACTTCCTCAAGATCGTCACCGAGCACTGGCCTGATCATCTTGAGGAGAACGGCCTGGTCTCACCCATGACACGCCGCAATTTGCTGATGGCGCAAGAGACCAAGCGCCTGGCGCAAGGCTCACCCTATCCAGTGATCGCTGCGGGATCGACCGGCACCGTGCCTGCGACTGCGCATCTGCTCAGGACCATCGCCTCATTGCCGAACGGCGCCGTCGTGCTGCCGGGCCTTGACCTCTCACTTGATGATGAAAGCTGGGCGCTGCTCGGAGATCACCCCGAGCATCCGCAGGCCGGCATGGCTGAGCTGCTGCGCAAGCTCGGCGTGGAGCGCAAGGATGTTGCCTTCGTGCCGGGTAGCGAACCCAACGCGAGCGCCCGCGCGCGGCTTCATCTCATGAGCGAGGCGCTCCGGCCGGCTGAGAGCACCGAGCATTGGCGGCGCTTCCTCGATGCTGACGGTTTGGCGCGCGCGAGCTTCGCCAACGCGCTTGCCGGTATTCGCTTAGTGGTCGCGCCGACAGCCCATGACGAGGCCGAAGCCATCGCGCTGATCCTCAAGTCCGTCATCGAGACGCCGGGAAAGACCGCGGCCCTGGTCACGCCCGACCGTGTGCTGGCGCGGCGCGTGGCGGCGCAGCTCAAGCGCTATGATCTCACCATCGACGACTCGGCTGGCGTGCCTGTTGCGCGCACGGTTCCCGGCACTTTCCTCGATCTGGTGCTTGGCGCAATCGAGACAAACTTTGCGCCGCCAGAGCTGATGGCGCTTCTGAAGCATCCTCTTGCCCTGCTTGGGCGCTCGCCCGCAGCAATCAGGACTGCGGCGCGGGCGTTCGAGCGCGGCGCCTTCCGCGACATCTATGTTGGACAAGGCTTCGCGGGCGCGCGCGATGCGCTCCGAGCGGCGCGCGACGAGGAAAAGCAACGCCGCGCACCAATCAGCGAGCAGGAGCAGACAGTCGCTCTCAAGCTCGTCGCCGATCTCGAAGTCGCCTTCGCCCCGCTCACGGCTCTGTTCGGGGACCGGACTTCGCGCCAGGCGGCGGAATTCGCACGAGCCCATGCGGAAGTTGCCGAAGCCTTGGCGCGGGACGAGCGCGGCTCGCCATCAGCACTGTGGCAAGGCGATGCCGGAGAGGCGTTGTCGGTGCTGCTCGCCGAGCTGATCGATGCCGGGCGCAGCCTCACCATCGGCCTCGCAGACTACCCGCCCTTCTACCGCAGCCTGATCGCAGACGAAGTGGTCCGGCCGCGCTTTCCTTTGCACCCTCGCCTCTTCATCTGGGGCCCGCTCGAGGCGAGACTCCAGCAACCCGATGTCGTGATCCTCGGCAGCCTTAACGAAGGCGTTTGGCCGCGACCGCGAGAGTCTGGCCCTTGGCTCAGCAGGCCCATGCGCGAGGCGCTCGGATTGAGTCCGCCAGAGCGGCGCATCGGACTTGCCGCCCACGATTTCGCGCAGGCGCTCGGCGCTGGCACCGTCTACCTCACGCGCGCACTGAAGGTGGACGGCGTGCCGATCGTGCCTTCGCGCTGGCTGCAGCGGCTGGAAGCGCTGGTGACCGCCTCGGGCCTGGAAAACAAGATCAAGCCCGAGCAGCCTTGGGTCGAGTGGGCGCGCGAGCGAGACCACACGCCGGGCTTCGCTCCGGCCAAGCCGCCAAGACCGTGCCCTCCCATCGACGCGAGGCCGCGCAGGCTCAGCGTGACGCGCATCGAGAAATGGATCGCCAATCCTTACGAGATCTTCGCGCGCGACATCTTGAGGCTCGAACCCTTGAAGCCGCTCGGTACCGAGCCCGACCAAGCCTTGCGCGGCCAGATCGTGCACAGGGCCGTGCATGACTTTGCGGAGGCCTATCCCGACAGCTTGCCGGCCAACATTTACGCCGAGCTGATTACCTTCGCGGACCGTGCCTTAAAGGAGTTGGGCGGCTCCCCGCGCGTGGAGGCCTTCTGGCGGCCTGCCTTCCAGCAATTCGCCCGCTGGTTCGCCGCGACCGAGCCCGCGCGGCGGACCTTCGCCGAGCGGACACACACCGAAGTCACAGGCACGCTCAAGCTCGCCTCGGACTTTGAGCTGACTGCCCGCGCCGATCGCATCGACATTGGCGAGGACGGCTCTATCGTCATCTACGACTATAAGACCGGCAGCGTGCCGATTTCGAAACATGTCGAGACGCTATTCGCCCCGCAGCTTCCGCTAGAAGCGGCGATCGCCGAGCATGGCGGCTTTGCCGAGCTCGGCAAGCGGCCGGTCCAGGCCATTCGCTACATCAAAGCCTCGGGACGAAACGACGGCGGCGAGGAGACCGCCGCCGGAACGTCTGCACCCGCAAGCTTGGCGAGTAGAGCCCTCAAAGACTTGGCCGCACTCGTCGATCGCTACTACCGGCCGGACATGCCGTACGAGGTCAAGCGCAGATCAGTGTTCAGGCGGCTTTACGAATACGACGAATACGCCCATCTCGCCCGCGTCGACGAGTGGCTCACCCAAGAGGCCGAGGAGGAGTGGCGATGAACGACCAGCCGCCGCTTCCCCACGAGACCGACCGCAATCAGGCGCGGGCCTCCGACCCCGAGGCCTCGGCGTGGGTGTCGGCCAATGCCGGCACGGGGAAGACCGAGGTCCTGGTCAGGCGGGTGTTGTGCCTCCTCATCGCCGGCTCCAAGCCCGAATCGATCCTCTGCCTCACCTACACCAAGACGGCCGCGGCAGAGATGCAGAACCGGCTACTCGATGATCTCGCGCGCTGGGCGACGGCTTCTGAGGGCGAGTTGCGCAAAGAGCTGCTTGCGCTGATGGGGCGCGCGACCGAGGAGGAGCACCTACGCACCGCGCGGCGCCTCTTCGCCCGCGCGCTCGAAGCGAGGGGCGGGCTGAAGATCCATACCATCCACGGCTTCTGCGAGCGCCTGTTGCAGCGCTTCCCGTTCGAGGCCCAGGTCACACCGCATTTCAAGGTGCTCGACGAGCGCGGCCAGGCGGAGATGCGGCGGCAAGCCTTCGACGCAACGATCGCCCGTGCCGCAGAAGAGCGTGACAGCACGCTCGGGAAGGCGCTCGCGACGGTCATCGCGCTGACCAGCGAGGAGTATTTACGCCAAGTGGTGAACACCGTGCTTGGCAAGCGCACGGAGCTCGCCGCCATGATGGCGTATCACGATTCTCGTCCTGACTGGGTCGAGGTTGAGGGCTTGGCGCTCAAGCGCCTGCTTCGCGTCGAGGCCGAGCAGGAAGACGCGCTCACCGCCATGCTCGCGGCCGTGCTGACCGACAGCGAAATTGACGCGCTGTTGCAAGCTCTCGTCATGCACTCCGCGACAGCCGATGACGAGAGGCTAAAATCGAGCCTCGCGGCGGCCAAGGACGGGGACGGTGAAGGACGCGCCTCTCTGTTCAGGACCATCTTCTGCACCGACAAAGGTGAGCCGCGCCAACGATTTTGCAGCAAGGCGCTGAAAGACGCGGTTCCCGCACTCTGCGCCGCTCTCGAAGAGGCGCGCGACCGCTTTGCCGCGCTCGATCTCAAGCTCGCGCATTTGCGCGTGGCTGAGGCGAGCGCCGCCGTGCTGGCCTTCGCCGACGCGATCCAGGCCAACTATGAGCGGCGCAAGCAGGCCGAGGCCATGCTCGATTACGACGACCTCATTATCAAGACATCGAACCTGCTATCGCGTGCCGATGCCGCCGCCTGGGTGCTCTACAAGATCGACGGTGGTATCGATCACATCCTGGTCGACGAAGCGCAGGATACCAATCTTCAGCAATGGACCATTATCGAGCGATTGGCCGAGGAGTTCTTCGCCGGCGGAGGCGCGGGCGATGCAAACGGAAAGCCGCGCACGCTGTTCGCCGTCGGCGACGAGAAGCAGTCGATCTACAGCTTCCAGGGCGCCGACCCGGCGCGATTCGGCGAGGTTGGCCACGCCTTAAAGCGCAGGGCTGAAGCGGCCGGGCTTGTTTGGCACGACGTGCCGCTCAATCTCTCTTTCCGCTCGACAGAGCCAATTCTTGATGCCGTCGATCATGTCTTCGCCACGCCGCAGGCCGCGCAAGGGTTGATGACGCTCGCGACCAGCGTCATCAAGCACCACGCGCATCGCAAAGGCGAAGCGGGACTGGTGGAAGTCTGGGAAACCGAGACCGAGACCAAGCCTGAGCCTGCCGAGGCGTTCGAACCGTGGAACGAGGAGGCAGCTGGCGCCCGCTCAGTCGATCAGCTTTGCCGACGCATCGCGAAGCAGATCAAGCGCTGGCTCACTGAACGCGAGCCCTTGGTTTCGCAAGGCCGCAATGTCAAGGCGGGCGACATTCTGATCCTCGTCCGCCGCCGCGATCCATTCATCACGCCAATGATCCGTGCGCTGAAGCACGAGGGCATCCCGGTCGCCGGCGCGGACCGCATGCGGCTCATGGACCAGCTTGCCGTGCAGGACCTCGTCGCGCTCGCCGACGTGCTGCTCATGCCCGAGGACGACCTTGCGCTCGCGGTAGTGTTGAAGAGTCCTTTGTTCGGTTTGGACGACGATGCGCTGTTCGATCTCGCCTATGACCGGCGCCCGCGCTCGCTGTGGTCTCAGCTCGGAGACAAGGCCAAGGAGGACACGCGGTTTGCCGAAGCCTGCACGCGCCTGTCTGCGTGGCTCGCACGCGCGGACTACCTGCCGCCCTACGAGTTCTTCTCGGAGCTGCTTGGCGCCGAGGGACAGCTCATGCGCAAGCGCATGCTGACAAGGCTTGGGCCAGAGGCTGCGGAGGCGATCGACGAGTTCCTCGACCTCGCGCTTGCGTATGACCGCGAGGCCGCGCCTTCGCTCCAGGGCTTCATCGACAAGCTCCGCACCGACGACATCGAGATCAAGCGCGACATGGAGCAGGACCGCGACGAGGTGCGCATCATGACGGTGCATGGCGCCAAGGGCTTGCAGGCGCCGATCGTGTTCCTGCCCGACACCTGCATGCTGCCGCGGCCGCAGGGTCCGCGGCTCTTCCCCTTGCCGCGCCCTGGTGCATCACCCGGCGAGGTTGAGCACTTCGTCTGGCCGCCAGCAGGCCACTCCGACCTTGCGGCACTGTCCGATGCCAAGGCTTGCCTCCAGCAGTCCGAGCGCGAGGAATATCACCGGCTCCTCTACGTCGCCATGACGCGCGCGCGCGACCGGCTCTATATCTGCGGCTGGCAGGGCCAGAGGGATAACCCCGAAAAGCAGTGCTGGTACGAGCTCATCAAGGATGGGCTAGCCGGTCATCTTGTTGAGATCGCCAACCCCGATGGAACGTCGGTACGCAGGATGGAGAGCGCGCAGGCGGCAGCGGTATCGCCGCGCGAGACCAAGGAAGAAGAGCACAAGGCCGCACCTCTGCTGGACTGGGCGCTGGCCCCGGCCAAGCCTGAGCGCTCGCGCCGGAGGCTTGCGCCATCGAGGCTAACGCTCGGGCCAGACGGCATCTCGCAAGAGCGCGCCGGCGAGCAGCCGCCGCTCGGTCCGAGGGCGCTCAGTCAAGGCGGCCGCTACGCCCGCGGGCTGCTCGTGCATGCCCTATTGCAGCATCTCCCGGAGGTAGCCCCCGAGGCCCAGGAGCGGGCTGCACGCGCCTTCGTCGCGGCGCGTGACGCAACCCTCGACCAAAAGCTCAAGGACGAGATCCTGGCTGAGACGCTTGCGATCGTGCGGGATCCCTCCTTTGCTCCGCTGTTCCGGCCGGGCAGCCTCGCCGAAGTCCCGGTCGTGGCGAAGATCGGTGAAGGCGAGACCGGTTCCGAGCTCGACGGCCAGATCGATCGCTTCGCGGTGCTCGAGGGCGAACTTCTCATCCTAGACTACAAGACGAATCGGCCGCCGCCATTGACGCTTGAGGATGTGGCGCCGGCCTATATCAACCAGCTCGCCGCCTACCGGCTCGCGCTCAAGAAACTGTTCCCAGGCCGGGCGATTCGCGCAGGGCTGTTGTGGACCGACGGCCCGCGGCTTATGGAAATCCCATCAAGTTCGCTTGATGTCGCGGAGTGCCGCCTCCTGGCGGAACAGCGCCAGCCTTGACGCCATGGGAACGCATACCTAGGTTCGCATGCTAGATTCAAGACACCGATCGTTATGTGGGCGACGCCGGCGATTAGGAGAGGCAAATGGCAACCGAGAAAGTTTCCGACGACACCTTCGAGACTGAGGTGCTCAAATCTTCAACTCCGGTGGTCGTCGACTTCTGGGCCGAGTGGTGCGGCCCATGCCGGCAGATTGCGCCAGCTCTGGAAGAGATCGCCAAAGAGCTCAACGGCAAGGTGCGCATCAAGAAGCTCAACATCGACGAGAACCCGCGCACGCCTGGCACCTATAACGTGCGCGCCATCCCGACCCTGCTCCTGTTCAAGAATGGCGAGGTCGCCGGAACGCTTCGTGGCGCCTATCCCAAGAATCATCTCGCAGCTTGGATCAACGGTACCGTCGGCGCCTAAGTCCTTCCCACTGCACCTGTCATTGCCCGGCCTTGACCGGGCAATCCAGGAAACTCGGGCCTCCGTAAGCAACGGAAGGCAGTGGTTACTCGATTCCCGTTTGCGCGGGAATGACATATGGGGGGCAATTCTTCCTCAGCCGTGCAGCTTGAGCGCGTGGCCGGCGAGATAGAGCGAGCCGCAGATCAGGACCCGCCCAGGTCCATCGAGTGCCGCCTGCGACCGCCGCAGGGCATCAGCCAAGCTACTCGCCGCCACCACATCGAATCCTTCGGCCCGCACAACCTCGGCCAGCGCCTCGGCGCTGAAGGCATTGGGCTCCTCAGGAATCGGCACGGTGTAGACGCGCTCGACCAGGCCCTTGAAGGGGGCGATGAAGGCATGCGCATCCTTGGTTTCCATCATGCCGAACACGAGATGCACCGGGCGTGGAATACGCTCGTCGAGCTCGGCGAGCGCATGCGCGATGACCTGGCCGCCGGCGGCATTATGCCCGCCGTCGAGCCAAATCTCGGTTCCATCCACCACATAGGCGTGGAGCCCGCCGACCGCGAGCCGGTCGAGACGCGCCGGCCATTTGGCGTGCGTCAGCCCACGCTCAAGCGCTCGCGTGGTGAGCGCGTGGCCGAAGATGATGCTCGCTCCGGCGATGGCCGTACCGGCGTTGTCGATCTGGTGACGTCCGTTGAGGCGCGGCAGCGGCAAATCCAACAGTCGCGACGGCGTCTGGAAGATGAGGCGTCCGTGCTGCTCGTACATGTCGAAGTCACGGCCTGCCACGTGTAGCGGCGCGCCGAGCGCTTCCGCTCTCCGTTCGATCACCTCGAAGGCCTCCTGCACCTGCCTTCCGACGACGCAAGGCACGCCAGGCTTGAGAATGCCGGCCTTCTCTCCGGCGATGGCAGTGATGGTGTCGCCGAGGAAGGAGACGTGGTCGATCGAAATCGGTGTGATTGCGGTAAGCAGAGGCTTGTCGACGACATTGGTGGCATCGAGCCGCCCGCCCAATCCCGTCTCAAGCAGAAGCAGATCGGCGGGGATCTCTGCGAAAGCAAGGAAGGCCGCAGCCGTGGTGATTTCGAACAGAGTGATCAGCTCCCCGTCGTTGGCAGCTTCGGCGCGGGCGAGGCAATCGACGAGAAAGTCTTCGCCGATGGGCGCTGAGCCATGCGGCCCGGCAAGCACAATGCGCTCGTGGAAATTGACGAGATGCGGCGAGGTGTAGACATGCACGCCCTTGCCAAGCGCCTCAGCAATGGCGCGCGTGAAGGCAAGGTACGAACCTTTGCCGTTGGTGCCGGCCACATGCACAACCGGGGGCAGTCTTCGCTCGGGATGCCCGAGCGCCGCGAGCAAGCGCTCGATGCGTCCGAGCGACAGGTCGATCGACTGCGGGTGCAGCTTCTTCAGCCGCTCGAGCAGCGTCTCGCTCGACGGGGGCCGGAGGCGGGCCTCAGCACGCCCGAAACTATGCGGTAATGTGGTCAAGTCCCCCGCGCTTTCAGTTCGTTTGCGGCTGATTTGGATTGGGGCTGATCGCGGCGTCGCCGGCCAAGTCCTCGTCATCGTCGTGATCGTTGCCGACCCTGTCGAGGCCGTTGCCGCTCAGCGAGATACTCGATGGCGGCGCCTTCAGCGCGACCTTGCCGTCGATCTTGTCCGAAACGGCGATATCGCGGCCGGGGCGGCGTCGGGTCAAGAGATTGCAGATGCGGGCAAGCGTGCCGCGCAGCGCATGGCGATGAACCACCATGTCGACCATGCCGTGGTCATGGAGATATTCGGCACGTTGGAACCCGTTGGGAAGCTGCTCGCGGATGGTCTGCTCGATAACGCGTGGCCCGGCGAAGCCAATCAGCGCGCCTGGCTCGGCGATATGGATGTCACCGAGCATGGCGTAAGAGGCGGTCACTCCACCGGTCGTCGGATGGGTCAGCACCACAATGTAAGGAAGCTTCGCCTCGCGCAGCTCCTGCACCGCAACCGTGGTGCGCGGCATTTGCATGAGCGAGAGAATGCCCTCCTGCATGCGCGCGCCGCCTGAGGCGGCAAACAGAATGAACGGCGTCTCGCTCTTGACCGCCGTGCGCATTGCTGCAATCACCGCTTCGCCGGCGGCGGTGCCGAGCGATCCGCCGAGGAAGTCGAAATCCTGAACCGCGGCGACAATCCGGTGGCCTTCGAGGCGCCCCGCGCCGGCAAGCACCGCGTCGGAGAGGCCGGTCTTGCCGCGGGCGTCTTTCAGCCTGTCGGTGTAACGACGCTCGTCGCGGAACTTCAGCGGATCGGCCGGCACCTCCGGCAAGGCTAAGGTCTCAAATTCGGCGTTGTCGAACAGGGCCTTTAGGCGCGCGGCAGCGGCCATGCGCATGTGATAATTCGAGCCAGGCACAACGAACTGGTTGGCTTCGAGATCCTTGTAATAGATCATCTGCCCCGTCTCGGGGCATTTCACCCAAAGATTGTCCGGCATCTCCTTCTTGCGAAGGATGCTGCGAATCTTCGGTCTGACGACGCTGTTGATCCAGTTCACGGGTCTACAAGACTCTCAAAGATGCAAATCGCGTAAACAACAAAACCCTAGAGCGCCACGGCTTCGGCCGGGTGACGCAGCGCCGCCGCAAGCCGTTCTACCAGTCCAAGCACTTGCGGCTCGGTTGCGCGCGTCGCCTTGCCTTTCTCATCGAGACTTTGCGCAATCGACGCGACAAGTGCCGAGCCGACCACCACTCCTTCAGCGACACTCGCGATCGCGCTCACCTGCGCTTCGCTCTTCACGCCGAAGCCGACCGCAATCGGCAAATCGGTATGCACCTTGATGTGGCCGACATGGCCTTTGACCTCTGCTAAGTCCGGCGCCTTTGTGCCGGTGATCCCGGCAATCGACACGTAGTAGACGAAGCCCGAAGTATTGGCGAGCACGGCCGGCAGCCGCTTGGCGTCGGTCGTCGGCGTCGCCAACCGAATGAAGTTGAGGCCTGCCGCGGCCGCCTGCGGCCTAAGCTCGGCATCCTCCTCCGGAGGCATATCGACCACGATCAAGCCGTCCACTCCTGCCTTCACTGCGTCCTCGATGAAGCGCTGCACCGGATACACATATATGGGGTTGTAGTAGCCCATTAGCACTATCGGCGTGACGTTATCCTGGCCGCGAAAATCCCTAACCATGGCTAGCGTCTTTTTCATGGTCTGGCCGGCTTTTAGCGCCCGCTGGGACGAGGCCTGGATGGCAGGTCCATCGGCCATTGGGTCCGAGAACGGCATGCCGAGCTCAATGATGTCGGCGCCGGCCGATGGCAGGCCTTTCAAGACGGCAAGCGAGATGTCGTAGTCGGGGTCGCCCGCGGTGATGAAGGCGACGAGCCCTGCCCGCCCCTCGCGCTTCAGCTCAGCAAAGCAGCGGTCGATGCGAGTCATGTTGGTCTTCGCCGTAGTCAGTTTGAGCCTCGCATCTTGGCGCTCAAATAGCTCGCAACGGAATCCAAGTCCTTGTCGCCGCGGCCAGAGAGATTGACAACCATCAGGTGAGTCTTGAGTTTCTTCGGCGCGATGTCGAGCACGCGGGCGAGCGCGTGCGCCGGCTCGAGCGCCGGAATGATGCCCTCGAGCTTGCTGCAAAGCTGAAACGCGGCCACTGCCTCGTCGTCGGTCGCCGATAGGAATTTCACCCGGCCCACATCATTTAGCCAGGCATGCTCTGGCCCGATGCCCGGATAGTCGAGCCCTGCGGATATCGAATGCGCTTCCTCGATCTGTCCGTCGCCGTTCATCAGCAGATAGGTACGATTGCCGTGCAGTACGCCCGGTCTGCCACCGGCGATCGAGGCCGCGTGCTTGCCGCTGTCGAGACCGTGTCCGGCAGCTTCCACGCCGTAGATTTCGATGCCGCGCTCGTCAAGGAAGGGATGGAACAAGCCCATGGCATTAGAACCGCCGCCGATGCAGGCAATCAATGAGTCTGGCAGCCGGCCTTCAGCCGTCCGCATCTGCTCGCGCGTCTCGCGGCCAATGACCGACTGGAAATCGCGCACGATCGCTGGATAAGGATGCGGGCCAGCCACCGTGCCGATGCAATAGAACGTGTCGTGCACATTGGCGACCCAATCGCGCAACGCCTCGTTCATCGCATCCTTCAGCGTCTTGGAGCCAGATTCGACGGCGCGAACTTCAGCGCCGA
This sequence comes from Methyloceanibacter sp., assembly GCA_035260265.1. Lineage (GTDB taxonomy): Bacteria > Pseudomonadota > Alphaproteobacteria > Rhizobiales > Methyloligellaceae > Methyloceanibacter. The sequence continues at coordinate 2,295 of DATFVO010000075.1, read as the reverse complement.
GCATCTTCATCCTGAGCACGTTCGGCTTCTGTCGCTCGACGTCGACCGAACCCATATAGACGACGCAGGGCAGACCAAATTTGGCGCACAACGTCGCCGTGGCGACGCCGTGCATACCCGCGCCGGTCTCGGCAATGATGCGCGTCTTGCCCATGCGCAAGGCCAGCATGATCTGGCCGAGCACGTTGTTCACCTTGTGCGCGCCGGTGTGATTGAGTTCCTCGCGCTTGAAGTAGATCTTCGCCCCGCCGCAGTGCTGCGTGAGCCGTTCGGCGAAATAGAGCGGCGAAGGTCTTCCCACATATGTCTCGAGATGGCGGTCCATCTCAGCCTGGAATTTGGGATCGGCCTTCGCGTCGTTGTAGGCGCGCTCGAGGTCGAGGATGAGCGGCATCAGCGTCTCGGCGACGAAGCGGCCGCCATAAAGACCGAAATGGCCGCGCTCGTCGGGACCTCCGCGATAGGTATTGAATGGGCTCTGGTCGGCTCGCGCGCTCATGATGCCTTTGCCCTCGCTTGTGGGGCGTTGGCTTTTGCCGCGCGGATGAAGCTGCGCACGAGATCGGCATCTTTCTCGCCGGGCGCCCGCTCGACACCAGAGGAGACATCGACGAGGGAGGCGCCGGTCAGGGTAATGGCTTCGCTGACATTGCCCGGAGTGAGCCCGCCCGAGAGCGCAAAGGGGGTCTTCAGCCCAGAAAGGGCACGCCAGTTGAACGGAACACCGTTGCCACCGGGCCGCGCGGCGTCTGACGCTGCCTTCGCATCGAACACGATGTAGTCGGCAACACCCGCATAGTTTGCGGCCTCGTGTGTATCGCCGACGTCGAAGACCGAAATCGCCTTCATGACAGGACAGCCGACGCGTTTCTTGATCGCAGCGACCCGTTCTGGCGTCTCTTTGCCATGAAGCTGAAGGAGGTCGGGGCGCACTCGCTCGGCGACGCCATAGACAAGCTCATCATCAGGATCGACTATGACGGCGACGCTGCCAATCTTGCCGCGCGCTACGGCGGCGAGCACGCGAGCTTCCTCGACCTCGACAAAGCGCGGGCTCTTGGGAAAGAGGACGAGGCCGATGAAGTCGGCACACTCTTTCGCCGCGATATCAATGATGGCGGGCGTCCGCACACCGCAGATTTTGACCTTCACCGGCACTGGCTCTGCTCTCGGATGAGGGTTCGGCGGCTCAAAAGGGCTCGCGCGGGGGCCACCCTATGCCAATCCGGGCCCCCAAGTCTACCGCACTGCACCATCCTTAGTCGGCAGGCAGCCGCACTCGCGGCGGGGCCGAATGGAGGCCCTCAAGCTCCTTCTCTAGCCGGCTCGTTTGGCGGCGCAGGTCGCGCGCTTCACGGGCTCCGGCACGCGCCGTCCGCCGCCACTTGCCCTGGCTTAACCAGGTCGCGATGCCGCCGACGATCAGGCCAAGGGCGAACGCGCCGAGCAGGAATAGAAACAATGACGCTTCGAGTGACAGGCGGGGCTCGACGCCGCCGAAAGGATCGAGCACAAGGATCGCGGTCTTGCGGTTGACCACGGCGAGCGCCACGAGCAGGGCGGCTAAAGGCAGAATCACGAGGCCGAGAACGAGCCTACGCCACACGGTAGCTCCTCAAACGAAATTCGAATTAAAGGCCAAGCCCTTAGGCCGCTAGCGGCCGCCTTCAGGGTTAAGCCGCTCGCGCAGCTCCTTGCCGGTCTTGAAGAAGGGCACGTATTTGTCCTCCACGAAGACCGTATCCCCGGTGCGCGGATTGCGTCCTTGCCGCGCCGCTCGGTGCTTCACGGTGAAAGCCCCGAAGCCACGCAACTCGACCCGGTCCCCGCGCGCGAGAGCGCCCGTGATCTCATCGAGCACGATGTTGATGATCCGTTCAACGTCGCGATGGAAAAGATGCGGATTGGCGGTCGCCACCCGCTGAATCAACTCCGACTTGATCATGATACGCCCCACCCGGCCCGTGCCCCCCAAAGGCTCAAGCCCCTAGCCCCCCATTAGTTAGCAGCAGGGTGCCAAACCGAAACAAGACCGTCAAGCTTGAGGGTTGAGAAGATTTGGCCCACCAACCCAGTGAGTTTCTCGGCCGAAAAACCAAAGGCGCCGGCCAAGGACTGGAACAGCCAGCCGAACAAGCCGGAGCTTTCGCTCTCCGGTTGCCAATCCACGACCGTCAATCCCTTGGGAACCTGGCGCTCCTTGGTCAGCCAATCGATGGCGGCCCGCTCGTCGCCGATCTCATCGACTAGCTTGAGCTGAACCGCTTGACGCCCCGAGTAGATACGGCCGTCAGT
>DATFVO010000074.1:0-2577 GCA_035260265.1 Methyloceanibacter sp. | reverse complement strand
CTTCCCACTTTTTCTTCTCGGAGCCCTGTTCGGAAAGCTCATGGAGGACAGCGGCTCGGTCGAGGCAATCGCCCGCTTCATGACCGAAAGATTGGGGGCGCGGCGCGCCATTCTCGCCGTCGTACTCGCCGGCGCCATCGTAACCTATGGCGGGGTGAGCCTCTTCGTGGCCTTCTTCGTGATTGCGCCGATGGCTGAGGCAATGTTCAGAGCTGCGGACATTCCGCGGCGCCTTATGCCTGCGACGATTGGGCTTGGCACACTGACCTTTACCATGTCGGCGCTTCCCGGCACCCCGGCGCTACAGAACGCGATCCCCATGCCTTTCTTCGGCACGACCCCTTTCGCGGCGCCGGGTCTCGGCATCATCGCAGCGGCAATCATGCTGGGCTTTGGCTTGTGGTGGCTCGGCCGGGCTGAGGCAAGCGCCCGGCGCGCGGGAGAGAGCTTTGGGACATCGGTCGCTTGTCCGGAAGCAGCTGAGGAATCGCCGGTGCGGGAACGCGCAACGACCGCAAGCGAATTCGATCCAGCCGAGATCCCGCGCGGCAGTCACGTAAAGGACCTTCCCCCCGCCTGGATCGCGTTCCTTCCGCTCATCGTCGTCATTCTGGTCAATCTCGCGATGAGCCTGTTCGTGCTGCCGGCGCTCGACACTAGTTTTCTCGCCGAAGAGCGTTGGGGGGCCACTTCCCTTTCCGCCGTGGGAGGCGTGTGGGCCGTCGTGGTCGCTTTGGCGACTGCAATCGCCGTCGTGATCGCGCTGAACTATCGACGACTACCGTCGTTGCGGGACACGATGGATGCCGGCGCCAACGCGTCGGTTCTGCCTGGTCTCAGCGTGGCAAGCCTCGTTGGGTTCGGCGCCGTCGTGGCCGCGCTTCCCGCCTTCGCGCTGGTGCGCGACTGGGTTCTGTCGATCGGCGGTGGACCGCTCGTGTCATTGGCCGTCGCTACGAATATTCTCTCTGCCTTGACCGGCTCGGCCTCCGGCGGTTTGACCATTGCCCTCGATGCACTTGGCGAGACTTATCTTCGTCTTGCCTCCGAGCAAGGTATCGACCCTTCGCTGCTGCACCGAGTTGCCGTGATGAGCGCGGGTACGCTCGACAGCCTGCCGCACAATGGCGCCGTGGTTACCCTGTTGGCTGTTTGCGGCGTCTCCCACCGCGACGGTTATCTCGATCTTTTTGTCGTCGCTATCGTCGGAGCCTTGGTGGCCCTCGCTGCCGTCATCTTTCTAGGATCGAGCTTTGGAACATTTTGAGCGTCTATCTGTGGTGCATAACGGTTTTGCATTGGGCTGATATTATCGTTCCGAACCACGGGGCCCGAACCTTGGAAAATTTGGAGGGCTGACTTTGCCAAGACACCGATTGCCAGGTTCGATCGCGCGCGGGTCGAGCTCGATTCTCCTCGTCGGTTTGCTTACGATGATGCTCGCCTCCTGCAAAGAGGAGGAAAAGATCGCTGAGCGTCAACCGCGACCGGTGAGAACCGCGACCGTCGAGAAAAGCGAGGCCGGGGTTCCGATCGTGATCACCGGCCGCATCGAGGCGCTCGATGAGGCGGGGCTCGGTTTCAGAATCTCCGGGCGCATGATCGAGCGCAAGGTCAATGTTGGCGATCGTGTCGAGCCGGGACAGCTGCTGGGCAGACTCGAAGCGCTAAACGAGCTAAACGCTCTTCGGGTCGCAAAGGCAAATTTCGCCGCCGCCGAAGCAAAGAAGAATCAGGTCAGCAATCATTTCGAGCGGCAACAAACGCTTCTCAAGCAAGGATGGACGACGCGCGCCAATTTCGATCAAGCGGACCGCGAATTGCGGACAGCCGAGGCGAATGTCGAGTCCAGCAAAGCTCAGCTCGAAGCCGCGCACGACCAGGTTAGCTTTACCGAGCTAAAGGCGGACGCCGAAGGTGTCGTGACCGCGGTTGGCGCGGAGCCTGGCGAGGTCGTGCAGGCAGGCCAGATGATCGTCAGGCTGGCGCGGCAAGGAGGACGAGATGCTGTTTTCGATATCCCTGCTCAGGTGCTGCGTGCGGCGTCACCAGACCCCGTGATCGATGTCCGGCTGGCCGACGACGCGAGGGTCACAACAACCGGCCGTGTGCGAGAAGTCTCCCCTCAGGCTGATCCCGTCACGCGGACCTTTCAGGTAAAGGTGGGCCTCAACGATCCTCCCGAGGCCATGCGGCTTGGCGCCACGGTGACCGGCACACTCCAGACTGACGCTGTTCCGAAGATCGAAATTCCGGCTTCAGCCTTGACCGAACTCAATGGCAACCCAGCCGTCTGGATCGTCGATCCCAAGTCCTCGATTGTCAAGATAAGGAATGTCGAGCTCGCTCGCTTTGACCCCGCGACCGTGACCGTGTCTGACGGCCTCGACGTAGGAGATTTTGTAGTCACGGCCGGCGTGCAGGCCCTGCGCCCCGGCCAAAAGGTCCGCATTCTCGGGTCAGGTTCATGAAGCAGTTGAACCTGTCGGAGTGGGCGCTCAACCATCGTTCGCTCGTCGTCTATCTGATGATCATCGCCGTGGCCGCCGGCGTCCTCTCTTATTTCCGCCTTGGCCG
>DATFVO010000073.1:0-4016 GCA_035260265.1 Methyloceanibacter sp. | reverse complement strand
GCATGCGCGTCGCCTGGTAGACCGTCCCCGCTAGACGTTCAGCTCGATAAAGATCGGCACGTGATCCGAGGGCTTCTCCCAGCCGCGCGGCGTGGGATCGATCTCGCACGATTGCAGCCGATCTGCCGCCTGCGGCGAGAGCAGCAAGTGGTCGATGCGCAAGCCCTGGTTCTTCTGCCAGGCGCCGGCCTGATAGTCCCAGAAGGTGTAGCGGTGCGGCTCGTCGTGACAGGCGCGGAACGCGTCGGTCAGGCCGAGATTGACGAGCGTCTGGAAATGCGCACGCGTCTCTGGCCTGAACAGGGCATCCTCGGTCCAGGCGGCCGGGTTGTACACGTCCTCCGGTGCCGGGATGACGTTGAAGTCTCCGGCGACAATCATCGGCTCCTCGTTGGCGAGGAGCGTTTTGATGCGGTCTCTGAGCCGCGTCATCCACGCGAGCTTGTAGACATATTTTTCGGTGCCTGGAGGGTTCCCGTTCGGCAGATATATATTGAGCAGGCGAAGCACGCCTGAGGGCACCGAGACGCAAGCCTCGAGATAGCGCGCCTGCAAGTCGTCGGGATCGCCGGCGAGCCGGGGGGTGATGTCGTCGAACGGGAGCTTCGAGATCAGGGCGACGCCGTTGAAGCCCTTCTGCCCGTGCACGGCGACGTTATAGCCGAGATCCTCGAACGCCTCCTTGGGGAAGGCATCGTCGAGGCATTTGATTTCCTGGAGGCAGGCGATGTCGGGCGAGGCCCCCTTGAGCCAGGTCGTGGCCGCGTCGATGCGTGCCTTGATGCCGTTGATGTTCCAGGTGGCGATCTTCATGGGTGTCGAATGTCATTGCCCGGCTTGACCGGGCAATCCCGTAACCACCGCGGCCCGCAATTAGGTGATTACTGGATTCCCGCTTTCGCGGGAATGACGAGGTGGAGGTCAGATCGAGAAGCTGGTGCCGCAGCCGCAACTGGCCGTGACGTTGGGGTTGTTGACCTTGAACTGCGCGCCGATCAGGTCGTCCACGAAGTCGATCTCGCTCCCTTGCATGAACGGAAGCGAAACGGGATCGACCACCACACGTGCGCCGTCGCGCTCGATCAGGAGGTCATCGGGCGCCGTCTCGGTGACGAGGTCGAAGCGGTACTGGAAACCGGAGCAGCCGCCGCCCTCGACGCTCACGCGAAACAGCGTGGGCGCCGTCTCGCCGGCAATGAGTTCGGCGATGCGCGATGCCGCACGCGGGCTCAAGGTGATGGACGGTTCGCTCATCCTGGGTGTAGCCAATCTCTGTTTGAAACATAGGATGGCAGACCCACTTGTCAATCGACCAACGCCTGAAAGCGAAGCGGGTTTTTCCCGCAAAAACAGGAGCCTCAGGCCCTGAACTTGGCGGAGCGCTTGCGCCCTATGCCGCAGATGCCCGCCAGAGCCGCGGGCGGCTTGTGCCGGAGCCGTCGAGCCCGACCCGCTCGCCCTTCGCCCGCGACCGCGACCGCATCCTGCATGCCACTGCCTTCCGGCGGCTGAACTACAAGACGCAGGTTTTCATCTATCACGAGGGCGATCACTACCGCTCGCGGCTCACCCATAGCCTCGAGGTGGCCCAAATCGCCCGCTCGATGGCGCGGAGGCTTCGGCTTGATGAGGACCTGACCGAGGCGCTCGCGCTCGCCCACGATCTCGGCCACCCGCCCTTCGGCCATGCCGGCGAGCGCGCGCTCGACGCGGCGATGACGAGTGCAGGCGGCTTCGACCACAACGCGCAGTCGCTTCGCGTGGTCACCGAGCTTGAACGCAAATATGCGAGCTTCGATGGGCTCAACCTCACCTGGGAGATGCTCGAAGGCCTGGTCAAGCATAACGGCCCTTTGCTTGGGACCAAGGCCACGCAGCCTGTTCCCGAGCCCATCCTCGCCTACTCGGCGAAGCATGACCTCGAGCTCGCGACCTTTGCATCGGTCGAGGCGCAAGTGGCTTCGCTCGCCGACGACATCGCCTACAACAATCACGACATCGATGATGGCTACCGCGCCGGGTTCTTCACCTTCGCCGGACTCGGGGAGGTGCCGATTGCCGGCCGGGCGCTTGCCGAGGTTCGCGCAGCCTTTCCAGGCACTAACGGCCCGCGTCTCCTTTATGAGTCAATCCGCATGGTCATGACCGCAATGGTCGAGGACGCCATCGCCGAAACCACGCGGCGGCTGGACGAGCTAGGGCCAGAGAGCGCGAACGATGTTCGCAGCGCGCCGCGCGCGATGGTTGCCTTCTCAGAAGTCATGCAGTGCGAGCTCGACGCGCTGCGTGTCTTCTTGCTCGCCCGCGTCTACCGCCACCCCCGCATCATGCGCATCATGGGCGATGCCGAGAATGTCGTGGCGCAGCTGTTCGAGCGATACGGCGGCAAAGCGGCGGCACTTCCGCCTGAATGGCGCGAGCAGGCGCCAGAGCCCGGCACGCGTGCTTACGCCCGCCACGTCGCGGATTTCATTGCCGGCATGACCGACCGCTACGCGCTCGCCGAACATCGTCGCCTGTTTGACGCGACCCCCGATTTACGTTAGTCGCGGGCCCCATTCCTCCGGAGCCTCCATGGACGTCTTTGCAGGTTTCCACGGGCGCATTCTCGCCGCCGTCCAGCAGCTCAAGCATGACGGCGTTCTGCCGCATGAGGCGAGCATTGAAGGCATCACGCTAGAGCCGCCCAAGGATGCCTCGCACGGCGACCTCGCCACCAACGCCGCCATGGTGCTGGCCAAGGCTGCGGGCAAGCCGCCGCGCGCGCTTGCCGAACGCCTCGCGCCGCTCATCGCCGCCGACTCTTACGTCGACAAGGTCGAGGTCGCCGGCCCCGGCTTCATCAACCTCACCCTCTCGCGCGCCTTCTGGCCGAGCGTGCTCCGCATGCTGCTTGGGCAGGGCGGGGCCTATGGGAAAAGTGCGATCGGCAAGGGCGAAGCGATCAACCTGGAATATGTCTCGGCCAATCCGACCGGGCCCATGCATGTCGGCCATACCCGCGGCGCCGTGTTCGGCGATGCGCTTGCCAATCTGCTCGCCTTCACCGGTTTCGCCGTGACGCGCGAATATTATGTCAACGACGCTGGCGCCCAGGTCGATGCGCTCGCCCGCTCGGCGTTCCTGCGCTACCGCGAGGCGCTTGGCGACAAGATCGGCGAGATCCCCGAGGGTCTTTACCCAGGCGATTATCTCAAGCCGGTCGGCGAGAAGCTCGCCGCCCAGCACGGCAAGGAGCTTCTTTCTCTGCCCGAACAGAAATGGCTCCCCATCGTGCGCGCTGCGGCGTTCAAGACGATGCTCGCCATGATCGAGGACGACTTAAATGCTCTCGGCATCCATCACGATGTGTTCTTCTCGGAGCGCTCGCTCAGCGAAGGCACGCGTGATGAAATCGCTGAGACCATCAACGACCTCAAAGCACGCGGTCTGATCTATAAGGGCCGGCTGCCGCCGCCCAAGGGCAAAGTCGATGAGGATTGGGAAGATCGGGAGCAGCTCCTGTTCCGCTCGACCGAGTTCGGCGACGACATGGACCGGCCGCTGGTGAAGTCGGACGGCACTTACGCCTATTTCGCCGGCGACATCGCTTATCACCGCGACAAGTTCCAGCGCGGGTTCAAAACCATGATCGATGTGTTTGGCGCCGACCACAGCGGTCATGTCAGGCGCATGAAGGCAGCGGTCGCTGCGCTGACCGAGAGCCAGGCCAAATTCGACATCAAGATCTGCCAGCTGGTGCGCTTGTTTCGGGCTGGGGAGCCCGTCAAGATGTCCAAGCGTGCCGGGACGTTCGTGACGCTTCGGGAGGTCGTGGACGAGGTCGGAGCAGGGCCCGTCCGCTTCATGATGCTCTACCGGAAGAACGACGCGCCTCTCGACTTCGACTTCGTCAAAGTCACGGAGCAGTCGCGAGACAATCCCGTGTTTTATGTTCAGTACGCCCATGCGCGGGCGAGCTCAGTTCTGCGCAATGTTCGGGAAATCTTCCCTGAGCTCGATGTCGACGAGGGGGC
>DATFVO010000072.1:0-5125 GCA_035260265.1 Methyloceanibacter sp. | reverse complement strand
TCATGTCGAGTTGGCCCTTGAACAGCTCGCTCTGCGGCTCGTGCCCGATAGCGATGAAGATGCCGTCGATGGGGAGCGTGATCATCTCGCCGGTTAGTGTGCTCTTGAGCTCAGCGCCGGTCACGCTGCGTGGATCGTCGTGGCCGATCACGCGATGAAGCTCGGTATTCCACATCACGTCGATCTTCTTGTTGGCGAACAGGCGCTCCTGGAGGATCTTCTCGGCGCGGAGCACGCCGCGTCGATGCACGAGAAGCACCTCATCAGCAATATTGGCGAGGAAGATCGCCTCCTCGATCGCGGTGTTGCCGCCGCCGACCACGATCACCTTCTTGCCGCGATAAAAAAAGCCGTCGCAGGTGGCACAAGCCGAGACGCCATAACCCCTGAAGCGTTCCTCGGAGGGAAGCCCGAGCCAACGCGCTTTTGCGCCGGTGGCGATGATGAGGGCGTCGGCGGTGTACTCGGTATTGCTGTCGCCTTTGAGCCAGAACGGACGCCGCTTGAGGTCGACCTCGACGATGTGATCGCGGATGATCTCTGTCCCGACATGCTCCGCTTGCACCCGCATCTGGTCCATGAGCCACGGGCCTTGGACCACTTCGGGGAAGCCCGGATAGTTCTCGACGTCGGTGGTAACGGTCATCTGGCCACCAGGCTGAACGCCCTCGATTAGGAGCGGCTCTAGCATGGCCCGCGCGGCGTAGATTCCCGCCGTGTAGCCGGCAGGGCCTGAGCCGATGATGATCACCTTGGCGTGGCGCGTGGCCATGGTTGCCTCTTAAGCTGGAAGGTTGGCAAGAGGTAAGCGCAGCGGCACTCGCGTGCAAGCCACGGGTTAGCACAGCTTGGTGCAACTGCGAATTAGGCTTTGGTTTCAAGGTGTAACGCGCGCCTAATGGCGGAGGCGACCAGTTCGGTGTCGTTGATCGGCGCGTATGTCCAGGTCTCGAGGCGGCCCTCGAAGGGGCGAGTCGCGCCGCGCTCCTGCATCAGCGCGTGGAAGCGGGCGAGCTGGCGCGACCTGCCTTTGAGCGCCTGGATGTAGACCGGCTTACCCGTGCCGGCCGCCTCGGTGACCATGTTTACCGAATCCTCAGTCGCGACGATGGCATCGGCCAAGGCCAGGAAGGCGAAGTAAGGATTATCGCCGGAGCCGTCCCACACGATGTGCGGCACGCCCTTGATGGCGGCAGACAGCGCGGCGAGCGAGTCGGCGCGCGTGCGCCGCGACGGCGTCGCCAGCAGAGAACCTCCGGCGCCGCGGACGAGCGCGGCAAGCTCGGTACCAAGCGTGGCGGCAATCTCGGGCGGAAAGCTGAACGCCGCACTTTCACCGCCGAGTAGGATGGCGATGCGGGGATGGGGCAGGGGCTCGGCGTGTGGCGCAAATCGCTTCGCCGCCTCGGCAAGACGTGCCTTTGTCACGCTGTGCACGGCGCCGAAGGTGGTGACGACGTTGGTTCCCTCGACATTGTCGCGCACCGGCGCCGCCACAAGATCGAAAAGTTGAGCCGGCACTTTCGGATGCCCGATATGAAGGCCGAAAAGCACCACTCGCGCGCTTGATGGCGAGTGCAATAGGAGCGCCGCGCGGGCCGATGGAGATAACAAGACGCGGCCAAGGCGGCTGGAGCGGCTCGTTGGACTGAACTGAACGGAGGAGAGCGGCCGGCGATACGTAGATCTGGAAGCGAGCCGGCACAATCCGCATGGCGCATCGCACGCGCTTTAGGCTGAAGGGAAGCCCGACCGCCTCGGCCACGGCGATGCCTTGCGCCTCCATGCCGACCGAGCCCTCGGTGACGATCCAGGTCTTCTCAGCTCTAGCCTTGCGGCTTGCCGCTATTAGAGCCTCGGCGCCGCCACCCGTCACCGATCGGGAAGCAGGAGGCTCGGTCGGCGCAGCTCCGGGCTCGCCAAAATTTCCGGAACGTATAACGCTCAATTTCTTTTCGATTCTTTTGATTGGAGGACTTAAAATTGCGTGCGACGCCCCGACTCAAGAGAAGCCCCGGCGTCCGCCTTCTAGCCCGCGATCATGTCATGGTCCAGGGAGCAGCCAAGATGCGTTCGGCCCGTCTCGATGCAACCGACTGGCGAATCCTGCACGAGCTCCAAGCTGACGGGCGCATCACCAATGTAGAGCTCGCCCGCAAGGTGGGTATCTCGGCGCCGCCATGCCTCCGTCGCGTCCGCGCGCTGGAGAAGGCCGGCATCATCAAAGGCTTTGCCGCAATCCTGAATGACAAGGCGCTCGGCTTCGACGTCACAGCCTTCGCCATGATCAGGCTGCACAGCCAGGCCGAGGCCGATCTCATTGCCTTCGAGGAACGAGCGCGCGCCTCTCCCATCGTGCGCGATTGTTACATGCTTTCGGGCGAGATCGATTTCCTCCTGAAATGCGTCGGGCCTGACTTGAGCGCATTCCAGGATTTCATCATCCATGAGCTGACCGCGGCGCCCAACGTGGCGAGCGTAAAGACCTCGCTGGTGATCAGGGCCTCGAAGCATGCCGAAGGGGTGCCCGTGGAGCTTGCCGGGGGTAACGCTCAGGCGAGGCCGCTTGAGCGAGCGCGGACCTAAAGTCTCGCGCTTATTAGGTGGACACCGGCTCGGCGGCGCAGATTGCCCAAGCTCCATAGCCGACGACGCGGCTGTGGTCTACGCTGGTCTCTCCTGAATTGCGCAGGTCGAGGCGGTTGATCGTCCAGCCGCGCTCTTGTCCCGCGCACAGTGCACCATTGAGTGCGGAAAAGCCGCAAGCGTCGTAGGGGCCAAGCGTCGTGTAATCGAGCCGCTCGATGGCCGCGGCGGTTGCGCGGTCGCGTGTCTTCGCCGTCGCATCGTCGAGATAGTGCGAAAGATCGGTGCTGACCACGAGCAGCGTGCGCCCGTCCAACGAGGCGCCGATGACGCCCGCAACCTCTTGGGGAGAGGCGTCTCCTACGAGCAGAGGTATAAGCGCAAAATCCCCGAGCACTGTCTGCAAAAAGGGCAGCTCGACCTCGATCGAATGCTCTGGCGCGTGCGCCTTGTCGTCGATGTTCACAAGGCGGTCGTCCACAAGCGCGACGGCGTCGGTATCGATCGGAACGTCCCCAAGTGGCGTGGCAAAGGCCTTTGCCGAGGATGCAGCAATTCCCTTCACGGGCAGATAGTGGGGAGGCCCGACGAGCAACACGCGTTTATAGCCATGTCCCGCGGCTGCCACTTCTGCGAAGGCGCTCGCCGCAACCGGACCGGAATACATATAACCGGCATGAGGGGAGATGACTCCGAGGAGGCGCTTTTGGCCTAAAGGTTTGGCCTCCGCCAACAGCGCCTCGACGGTCGTCCTCAGCTCGCCCTTTGCAGGCGGATAGAAGCTTCCGGCCACCGCCGGCAGCCTGACATTGGCGCGTGGTTTCGGTACGAACATGACAATATTGACTCCGGCACCAACCAGCCCATGTTCTTAGCATGGAGAGCGTGGATTTTGGCCCCTCAATGCCGGGCCGCTACTGGCATGCGCTCGCCGATGGGCGCGTGCAATGCGACCTCTGCCCGCGCGAATGCAAATTGCATGAAGGGCAGAGGGGGCTTTGCTTCGTGCGGGCGCGCCAAGGCGACCAGATGGTGCTCACCACCTATAGCAGGTCGTCGGGCTTCTGCCTCGATCCGATCGAGAAGAAGCCGCTCAACCATTTCCTGCCAGGGACCTCGGTCCTCTCGTTCGGCACTGCCGGGTGCAATCTCACCTGCAAGTTCTGCCAGAACTGGGACATCTCCAAAGCCCGCGCCGACGATCGGCTCCAACAGCACGCTACGCCTGAGGCGATCGCGCAAGCTGCCGTCAGAACAGGCGCACGCTCGGTCGCCTTCACCTACAACGATCCGGTGATCTTCCTCGAATATGCAGTGGACGTCGCCGCTGCGTGCCGTGAGGCCGGCGTGAAGACCGTCGCGGTGACAGCAGGTTATATCGGCGAGGCTGCCCGGTCGGAACTCTTTTCCGCCATGGACGCCGCCAATATCGACCTCAAAGGCTTCACCGAAAATTTCTACCGCAGGCTTTGTACCGGCTCGCTCGATGCCGTGCTCGACACGCTTTGCTACGTGAAGCACGAGACCAAGACATGGCTCGAAATCACCACCCTGCTGATCCCGGGGGAAAACGATTCGCCTCAAGAGGTCGCCGCTTTGAGCGAATGGGTCATGGCAAAGCTCGGGGCCGACGTGCCACTTCACTTCACGGCCTTCCATCCCGATTGGAAGATGCAGGACAAGCCGCCCACGCCGCCAGCGACGCTGAAACGTTCGCGCGAGATCGCGAGGGGAACCGGGCTACGCTACGTCTACACCGGCAACATCCACGACGAGGCCGGGCAGAGCACCTACTGCCATGCGTGCAGCTCGCGCCTGATCGGTCGCGACTGGTACACCATCACCGGGTGGGGACTCGATGTGGACGGCAGCTGCGCTTCTTGCGGCGAGCCGTGCTCAGGTCTATTCGAGCCCGCACCGGGCAAGTGGGGCGCGCGGCGCGCTCCCATCGTCATTGCCGCGGCATGAGCGAAACGGCCCCGGCCAATCCCAACCTCGTCGAAGTAACGCGCGGGTCGATCGTCGAGAGCCGCCACGCTGGGGCAATCGCTATCTCCGACCCGGACGGACATCTCTTGCTCGCGCTCGGCGATGTCCAACGTCCGATTTATCCGCGCTCTGCCGTCAAGGCGATCCAGGCGATCCCGCTCATCGAGAGCGGCGCCGCAGACGCCTTCGGGCTTACTGACGATGAGCTCGCCGTCGCTTGCGCCTCTCATAGCGGCGATGTCGTGCATCTCGAAGCGGTGCGAAGCCTACTCGCCAAGGCACAGCTTGACGAAAGCTATCTCGCTTGCGGGGCGCATTGGCCGGTCAGCGAAGAGACAATGCGCGCGCTGATGCGCGCAGGGCGGCGCCCGCAATCCATCCACAACAATTGCTCGGGCAAGCATGCCGGCATGCTCGCCACCGCGGTCAAGCTTGGTCTTGAGCCGCGCGGCTACGAAAGGCCGGATCATCCTTTGCAGGTCATGATCGGGCAAACAATTTCAGAGACTTGCTGCGTGGCGCTCGACCACACGCGCATGGGCGTCGATGG
>DATFVO010000071.1:0-12413 GCA_035260265.1 Methyloceanibacter sp. | reverse complement strand
TTGAGCTTGCGCAGATCGTAGCGCAGCTGGTTGAGACGGTAGCGCTTCTCTGAGAGGTCGAAAGTAGTGAGCACGGCCTCATGGATCTCTTTCGCCGTCCAGCCGCCGACTTGGGTGCCGCCGTGCAAGAGGACCTCCATGAGCCTGATAACGCGGGTCTCGTGGATCTTGATGCCGGGATAACGGACCGAGCCTTTGGTGATCGGCAGAGCAATGCGCTGCAGCAGAGGAAAGTCGACGTGCACGTTGAGCCACTGGGCCTGATAAGAGGCAAAGCGACTGGTGATGGCCTGGAACTTCTCACGGACCGCTTCGAGGTCGTCCATGCTCTTCTTCAAGCCGAAGTCCTTCAGGTTATTGGAGCAGAGCTCGTTGCGCAGGAACGTTAAGAACTTCTCGTATTGTTTGAGGAACGCGTGTTTGAAGTAAGCACGATAGACATGATGCCCGTGCTCGATCTGATCGATAACGCCGGCAAGCTTGCCGGACATTCTCTTGTGTAGCCGCTGGCCGAAGATCTCGGAGATCTTGTGGGCGGTCAGCCGCCATAGCCCCAGCTCGCAGCTGCGCTCGAAGAGCTTGTGGATGGGGAAGTTCCGCTTGAAGATGAAGTTGCGGCAGTATTCGATCTGCGCGATTGAATAGAAGCGCGACAGATTGATCTTCTTGCGCTCTTTGTCGGAGAACTTTGGCCCAAGGATAAAGGTCCAGTAGTCGAGGCGCTCGCGGATGATGGCAGGGCTCAGTTTGTCCGCAGCCTTCTGCAGGGCGGCGACGTCGTCCACGGCAAGGAAGGCGTTGTCGTGCTTGCGAAAGGCGACCTTCGCGCGCTTCAGCTCCTGCTCCATGAAGCTGTGCCCGTTGAGGTAATACGTCGTCTGGAAGGGAAAGAATGTCGCCACGCGCATCACGAAGGGCCCGAGAACTTCATCGCGGATGTAGAAGTAGTTGTGGGTGAAGCGGCTCTTCTGACGGGCCAAGATGCGGTGATTGGGATCTTTGGTCGGGAACTTAGGGATTGTGATACGAAAACTCGGTCCTTGCTCCATGCTCTTGAAGACGAAGTAAACACCGAAGGCGTTCTTCCGCACCATTTTCCGTAGCCACGGCTGCACATAGTCTTCCTTGCGCACGCCCTTCTCGGCCCACTCAATGGGGATGTTGTGATTGCGAGCAAAAGCCTCGACCCAGTTCTGGTAGTCGGCCGTCCGTTGGCTCAGAACCTCTTTGCTGATGACGGGAACGCCGACGACCCGGCGGAAGAAATGCACAACTTGTTCCGGTCGTGACAGGCCGCTCAAGTAGCCGTGGATGACGATGCGGTCAAAGCAGTGATAAACGAAGACGAGAAGATCCCCGAATAGCTTGAGGAAGAGTTCCATGGCCACCCCCCGAACACCCATCCGGCGTGGGCCGGGCACGCAGTCTGCGCCGCTTCAACACAGTGTTCGCCGAGGTGTACAAGCGATCCCCGACAGTGATCCGGCGAAGTCGCGCAGCCAGCTAAGTCGGCTCTTCTCTACGTCCGCACATGGCACACAGGCGCTCGGTCTCACCGACATAGTGTGGACGGAGCGTGGGGTTTGGCGATCAGCCTGAGCCTCGCCTTACCTCGGGGCCCGCGTTGTCACGACCATTCATTAGTCACTCGAGCGGCGACAATTTCGAGGGCCTGGCCATCGGCGGTCGACGATGTGTTCCTCGACATGCACGGCATTGGTGCCGGCGCGCGCTGGAAGGAGGCGCTGGCCAAGGCGAACGAGCCTGCGAAGCCGTCGTCTTCCCCGCATTCGCTGACCTCGAACGAGTGCTATGTCGAGCCCGGATCGACTCTGCGTGGCGTCGGCTCATGATGGCTCAGCGGCCAAGATGGCGGTCGCGTGCGGATGTCGCCAAATGTTTCGCTGCGCTCAATCCGACCTACGCCCTGCGGTTGCGCTCCCAGGGCAATAGCAGCCGCTCGACGCGCTCGGCCACCCAGTCTGCCAACAGCACGGTGAGCGAGATACCGACCATTCCTACGAGGACAAGCGGCAGGTTGCCCCAGTCCTTGGCCTGCCAGATCATGGCGCCGAGTCCGGTCTGCGCCGCCACCATCTCGGCCGACAACACGCAGGACCAAGCGATGGCGAGCGTGATCTTAAGGCCGGCAAGGATGCCTGGCAGGGCCCCCGGCAGCACCACCTCGCGCATGACGGCGAAGTCGTTAGCACCCAGATTGCGAGCCGCTCGGATCAGCATCGGATCAACACGTTTGGTGGCCTCGAGTGTAGCCAGCAGCACGTAAAGCCAGGAGCCCATGAACACGATCGCCGTCTTCTGCGCTTCCCCGATTCCGAGCCACAGCATGGTGAGCGGGATCCAGGTGATCGAGGGCAGCGGGCGAAGCAGCGACACGAACGGGTCGACGATGGCCTTGGCGGGCCACCATACTCCCATCAGAATGCCGAGCGGGATCGATATGAGTGCCGCGAGTCCGAAGCCTGTAAAAACGCGCTTGGCCGAGACCAGCACCGCCTGCCACAGCTCGCCCGTCTGCAGCAGCTTATTGGCCTCGCCGGCGACCGTGACGGGCGAGGGCAGAAACACGGCCGCCACCCAGCCAGACTCTGTCGCAAAGTACCAAATTGATAGGAAGGTCAGCACGGAGGTGATGTTGATCAGCAGCACGAGCTGGAGACGCCGCGACCAGCGCGACGTCCGTACGGCAGCCTGCGGCGTTCCGGTTGCGCTGTCTGTCGGGCTGCCACTTGTCGCCACAGTGTTGTCTCTCTCGGATGGCGGTTCATGAGCCCGATTGATTCACGCCTCACGCTTGCGGGCGGGCATGGGGGACATTTACGATCGAAGTCACGCCCGCGAGTGGGCCACCAAGCGCAGTGCGACGAGACCTTGAGGCGTGGCACAACGCCATTCGAGTCAGCCTCTGTGTTGCTTGGATCGGGGCATTCGCGGCAATGAGCACGAGTTTCAGACTCCGTAACTCTGTTTACACGGACGCTCATAACGTCCGCATATCTGATGAGCACGAACCAGCATCCACTCACTGGAACGCGGCCGTCGTCTTCCAAGCCTTCACGTTGTCGACCTTGTTCGGTATCTTTTTGTTGGCGTGCAGCCAATCCGCGAGCTCCTGGTAGACCGACTCCATTTTGGCCAGATGCTCGGCGCGCCCCTTGGTGCCGAAGAAGCTGAACGACTTGATGCCTTTCAGCGTCTCCTCCTCGGTCTTCTTGAAATATTTCATGGTGAGCTTCGCCGACTCCTCGGGATTGGCGATGACGAAGTCCGCCCCCTTGTAGATCGCGGCGACGAGCTTTTTGGCGACGTCGGGACGTTCATCGACGAGCTTTTTGGAGAGCAGCACGATGTCGGGCGCCCCCATGGAGCCATATTTCTTGTAGGTATCGGTGTCGGTATCCATGCCGACCATCTTGCCGCCCGGTGTCCCCTTCATGACGTTGTCCATGATCGGAAACCACATGCAGGCGGCATCCACGTCGCCCTTGGCTAGCGCGCCCGCCATCTCGTTTGGCGGCAGGTTGAGGAAGGTGATGTCCTCAATTTTCATGCCGTTAGCGCGGAGCAAGCCATGCATGGTGATCTCGGCCGAGGTGTTGGCCGCGACCTTCTTGCCACTGAGCTCCTTGAAGGAGTTGATGCCGGGCTTGGCGTAGCAGCCCTCGTTGCCGGGGGAGTCATCGACGTTGCCGATATAATAAAAGCTCTTGTTGCCCTGGGACATGTGGGAGATGGCCGCGATGACGCCCATGTTCGAGAAGTCGACGGAGCCGGCCGTCAGCGCGGACACACGATCGCCCGAGGTCAGAATGGTCTTGTACTCGACCTCAATGCCCTGCTCGGCAAAGTAGCCCTTCTCGATAGCGACCATGAATGGGACCTGGCCGAACCACGTCACGGAGCCGCCGAAGGCGAGCTTGACGGAGGCGGATTGCGCGAGCGCAGTACCAGCTCCACCGAGCGCCACAGCTAGGGTTGCCGCTATGGCGGCTACTGCAGACTTGAAGCCATTCATGCCGACCTCCTCGAACTCGCCCTATTCTTTTTTTCGCGACCTTGTCGCTTGGCCGGCTTGACGACGGCTAGGACTGCCGGCCGCCGCTCAAGGCAAGACTAGGGCCGGCATCTCCAAAGTGTCAATCGAACCGCCCTGTGATTGAAGCTGGGGCGGGTACCTGCCGGAGGAGCCGTCTACCTCTTGAGCTCACGGACTCAGAGAGAATGGCGGAGCGCTACCCGAACACCTTGAACTCGAGCGACGCCTTCGACACCCGCTCGGGGCCGGCCTTCTTCACGATCATGGTCTCGCCCGGCGCACAGTTCAAGCCGCGCCCGTCATCGCGCAGCGTCATGTGCATGAAGAACACCATGTTCTCCTCGATCGGCAAGGGGTTGTCGCGATAGAGCAGAGGCCAGTCCATCCAGTTGGGCGCGAACGTGGAGCCGAGCGCATAGCCGACCGAGTAGCCGCAGGCCGCTTCCGCTCCGTCCTTAAAATCGTATCCCGAGCCCGTCACCACCTTCATGAAGGCCTGGTAGATGGTGCCGATGGGCTCGCCGATGCGGCAGGCGGCCGATTGGCAGGACTGCAGCGCCTCGACGCCGATTTCGTGCAACTTCTTTTGCGTGGGATTGGGCTCGCCGACGCGCATCGTCCGCATCATAGCCGCGTGATAGTGGCGGTAGGCGGCGGCGAACTCGACCAGGAGCTGGTCGTCGTGGTCAAGATGTCTGCGACCCGCATGATAACGGCCGAGCGCTGCCATCTCACCTGAGCCGATGATGTTCTCATTGCCGGGCGGGTCGCCGTCGTTGCGGAAATTGCTAGCTTCCATTGCGGCAATGATGTCGCCCTCCCAGGCGCCAGGCCGGCAGAGGCGGTAGCAGTCCTCGAGCATCAGGTCTGCGATGGCGCCGGCTTTGCGTATATAGGCGAGCTCTTCCTCGCTCTTGACGATCCTGATTCTGCTCACCAAAAAGCTCGCATCAACGAGCTTCGCAAATCCTTCCAGCGCTCCATCGAGCCGCTTGCCGTTGCGTGCGGTGAGACCATAGGCCTCGTACTCGACGCCGAGCGTCTTGCCCTCAAGTCTCATCTCCTTGAGGAGCTCCTTCAAGTCGAGCGCCGGATTTGCAGCTTCCGCATCTTTCCAGATGCGGATGTCCGTGATGTTGGAGGTCAGCTTGGCCTGCCTCAGGTCTGGCTTGCGGGTCAGGAGCTTGATGTCGCCTCTTGCGGACATCACCAGACATTGGAAGAAGCAGAAGCCAAAAGTGTCGTAGCCGGTCAGCCAGTACATGGACTCCTGACGGAACATCAGAAGCCCGTCGAGCCTGTCGTGAGCCATGGCGGCCAGCGTCGCCCCGCGGCGGCGCTCGAACTCGGCGGGTGTGAAATGCAGCGGCATAGGTATTCTCCTTGGAGAGGACCAAATGGGGCAATAGCCAGGCGTCCGACTAGTGGGAAATGCCGCCGTGGCCACCTTCTTACGCATCAAATCGTCCGCCCGGCCATGTGGCCTTCGTAGATCGCCTGCTCGATCTGCCGCGGCTGGGCCGCGTCGCCGATGAGCTGGAGCTCGAGCGCGGGCGCGCGCCGCCTGAGCTCGCGATAAAGGTCGGTTTCCGCCCGACCGCCGCAGGCCGCCACCACGTTGACGACGTCCGCAATCGTGTGCTCACGGCCGCTGACGACGTGGCGCACGACGATGCCGGTCTCGCTCAACGCCACAACATCGGTGTCGGCAAGGAACGTCATGCCCGCCTCGAGCAGCCGTTCATAAAGGATGCGCCAAGTCATGGCCTCGATGCGCAGGCCGGGCGCCCTCAGCGGCGTGACGAACGTCACGTCATGGCGGCGGCGCGCGAGAAAGTCGGCCGTGGTCGGGCCTGTCAAGTCGCCCTTGGCGTCGAGCACCACGACCTTCTGACCGAGCCGCGCGCCTGCGAGAGCCGCATGAGCGGAGACGAGGCGGCCGTCCTCGTCCGCGAGTGCGGGCAGCCGCGGCGCGGATCCGGTCGCCACGATTACCGCGTCCGGTTTCAACTCCAATACGGACGAGGCCGTCACCTCGCACCCGAGCCGCACCTCGATTCCGAGCCGGGCAACCGCCGCCGCGAGCTGGTCCGTGACGCCGCCGAGTTCCTCTCGCCCCGGCGCCCGGCGCGCGATGTTTACTTGGCCCCCAAGCGTACTCTCCCGCTCTAGCAGCACGACCTGGTGCCCGCGCAGACCCGCCAACCGCGCCGCCTCGAGCCCTGCCGGCCCACCGCCGATCACCACGACGAAGCGCCGCTGTTCGGCATTCACGAGCGGTCTGAGCTCGCGCTCCCGACCGCTCTCCGGCGACTGGATGCAGCTGACGTGCAGTCCGCGGAACAGTCGCCCGAGGCAGCCTTCGTTGGCGCCGACGCAATGGCGGATCTCGGCGGTGCGCCCGGAGCGCGCCTTCGCCGGTAGCTCAGGATCGGCGATCAAGGCCCGCGTCATGCCGACCAGATCGGCATCCCCGCTCCTGATGAGATCCTCCGCCGCGCCCGGCTCGACGATGCGGCCGACGACGAGCACTGGCAACGCCACGGCAGCTTTCATCGCACGGGCGAGGCCGCGCATGTGCAGTCGCGGCAGGTACATCGGGCCGTAATGGTGCGGCAGTGAGCGCGTGGTGGCGTCGGTGCCGGACGTGACGTTCAGATAGTCTAGGCGGCCCGCGGCGATAAGGGCCGCCACCGCCGGACGAATGTTATCGAGCGTGAGGCCGCCCTGATCCTCCTCCTCGACACTGAGGCGCAGGCCCACCACGTAATCGGAGCCTACCGCCTGGCGCACCGCGTGCACGACCTCGAGGCCGAAACGCACGCGCGCCTCGGCCGATCCGCCGTAGCCATCCTGGCGGACATTGCTGCGAGGCGACAGGAACTGCTGGATGAGGTTGCCGTGACCGGCGTGGATTTCGATGCCGTCGATCCGGCCCTCGCGGCAGCGCATGGCCGCGCGGGCGAACGCGGCGACGATGTCGGCGATCTCGTCCTCCTCGAGCTCGTGCGGCGTCTCGACGTTCACCTCGGGATCCAAGGGCGAGGGCGCCACTGTGCGGCCCACGCCGCCCGACGACCCCGAGACCGAGCCAGCATGGTTGAGCTGCACGAATACGCGAGTCCCGAAACTGTGGGCCATCTCCGACAGCCGGCGGTAGGGCGCGATGACGCCATCGTCCCAGTTCGACAAGCCCGAGGCGAGGCGCGATGTCGAGGTCGGGTGCACGCTGGTCGTGCCGGCAATTATGAGCCCAGCGCCGCCCCTGGCGCGCGCCTCGTAGTAGGCAAGGAGCCGGTCGCCGATGAGGTGGACGTCCGAGAGGCCGGTGGAGTGGGCCGTGCTGACGATGCGGTTCCTGAGTGTGATGCCGCGCAGGGTGAGCGGCGAAAACAAGCGTGGGTAGCTCGGCTGTAACGACGCGGTGTTGGCAGATGTCATCTGGCGAGCCCGATTTGCTAAGCGCGTGCAGTTTATCGTGGTTGGCGCCGGCCGCTCTTCACTCCTCGCTTGCCGCTGACAGCTTGGTCGTTTCGATGTGGCGCTTCACTTCCTCCTCGACGTAGGCCCAGATTTCGGCCTTCAGGCGGGCGAAGTCGGGGGAGAGCTGGATATCTATGCGGCGAGGCCGCGGCAGCGTATTGCCAATGATCGCCTTTACGCGCCCTGGCCGCGCCGACAGCACAATGATGCGATCCGCGAGGATCAGGGCTTCGTCGACGTGGTGCGTGATAAACAGCGTCGTCTTGCGGCTCTCCTCGTGGATGCGCAAGAGCTCCTCCTGCATCACCTGGCGTGTCATAGCATCGAGCGCTGCGAACGGCTCGTCCATCAGCAGTACTTCCGGATTGGCCGCGAGGATGCGGGCGAGCGTAACGCGCTGCTGCATACCGCCCGACAACTCGGCCGGATAATGATTCTCGAAGCCCTGGAGCTTGACGAGGGTGATGAAGCGGTCTGCGATGCGGTGCCGGTCGGCGCCTGCCACACCCTTCATTTTGAGGCCGAACTCCACGTTGCCGCGCACGGTTTTCCAGGGAAACAGCGCGTACGACTGAAAGACCATTCCACACTTGGGCTCGATGCCGGTGATAGGGCTGCCGCGCAGGCGGACCTCGCCCGCAGTCGGCTGCAGAAACCCCGCGAACATGTTGATAAGCGTGGTCTTGCCGCAGCCCGAGGCGCCGATGAGGCAGACGAACTCGCCCTCTTTAACCTCGAGCGAGAGATCGCGCAGGGCAACAATGCTCTTCCCTCCCGCGGTAAACACCTTGGTGACGCGGTCGGCGACGAGGACGCTGGAGAAAGCGCGATTAGTCACTCTGGCTTCTTTAGCTTGGGTTGCAAGCATACACCATCTGTCAGAACTACTTGCTGGACTCCGCCGCCAGCCCCGACCTTGCACTACACAGTACGCACAGCGATTCCTCTGGGCGGCCTCTTTAGGCTTGGCGATCCAGCAGCTTGCCGGGCCAAGACCCATTGGTCGTCAAGTCGCGAGCAATCGCGCGGATTGTCTCAATGAGAGCATCGACGGGCTTAGTGCGCGGCCGCGACTCTGACAGCATGAGTGCCAGCGGCCACGAGAGGCGCGGCCGGATGGGGAGAGACGCGAGCTCACCACGCTCCGCCTCATACTGGAACCCACCCTGGCTCAGCAGGCTGTAGCCGATGCCCTGGCGCAGCAGGCCACGAATAAGCGATGGGTCGTCAACCTCGCAAGCGATGTTGAGCGCAACGCCCTGCTCCGAAGCGAGCTCATCGAGCAGACGGCGCGAGCTGTGCGAGCCGCTTGGGAGTATGAGCGGCAGGTCGGCGAGGTCGACGATGCGCACGGCAGTTCGGCCCCGCGGCATCTTCGCTCGCTTGCCCACCAGGAACACTTCCTCGGCGATCAGGGGCAGGATCGCAAAGTCTCTCTGTGGCATGGGTGCATGCAGACAGGCGACGTCGACACGTCCATGCACCAGTGCCTCGTGGATATAGCCGCTGAAGCCGGCGGCGATCCTGAGCATGACGTTCGGAAACGCGGCAGAGAACCGATTGACGAGCTCCGGCACCAGGAATGCTCCTGCACCCGGGGGCACCGCAAGCGCGACGCTGCCCGTCGGGTCTGCGTGGATATTGCGCACTTGCACCGCCGCGTTTTCGATTTGACGCAGGATCGCCTGCGCGTGCTCGGACAGCAGCCGCCCCGCATCGGTCGGCGCAGCGCCATGGCCGGTACGCACCAGCAGGGGCTTGCCGAGTTCCTTCTCCAGCCGACCCACTTGACGGCTTATCGCCGGCTGCGAGATGCGCAGGAAACGGGAGGCCTTGGAGTAGCTGCCGAACTCCACGACGGCCTGGAAGTACCGTAACGAGCGCGCGTCCATCTCTAGTCCCTGATAGATCATGTCAAAGGCGAGACCGACACGACCCTGCAGTGGGGAAACACCTGATCTTCGAAGCCGGCTATGATCGCGGCAACAACCTATAACGTTTCGTTATATCTCTATGAGATTTATATCGTGGACGCAAGAAAATTGGCTCGGCTATGATCGTCGTTAAATTCCATTGGCACGCAGGCAAGCGACGTGAAATTCGGGCTGATGACGCAGCTGCAGATCCCTCGGCCGTCCGAGCCGCAGGCCGAGCGCAACGCTTATCGCAATCTGATAGACCAGGGGGTGGCGGGCGAGAGTGCCGGCTTCCATTATTTTTGGCTGACCGAGATGCATTTCTTCAAGCAGATCGGCCATAGCCCGTGTCCCGACCTGCTGCACGCCGCGATCAGCCAGCGAACGCAACGCATCCGTCTCGGCTTCGCAGTGTTGCTGCTCACCTTGCACAATCCTTACATGCTGGCCGAACGCGTCGCGACAGTGGATGTGCTGAGCAATGGGCGCGTGGACTTTGGCTTCGGCCGTGGCTCGACGCCCTACATGACGGAGGCCTTCGGGGTAAAGGGCGAGACGAACCGCGACCTAGCCGCCGAGGCGCTGACTGCCACGATGAAGATGTTCGAACAGGAGGAATTCCCGGGTTATAAGGGCAAGCATTTCGACCTGCCGCCGCGGCACGTGCTGCCCCGCCTCATACAACAACCGCACCCCCCGTTGTGGATCGCGGCCTCTAACCTTTCGACCTACAAGTTCGCCGCCGAGAAGGGCGTAGGTGTTATTGGCGTCACCCGCAATAGCGTCAGCGAGAGCCGGGATGCGATCCGTACCTACCGCGAGACGATCCGCGGTGCGGACCGCTCGAAGTTCATCGGCAAGTTCGCCAACGAGCATGTTGCCGCCTTCGCGATCACGTGCTGTCACGAGGACGACCGCACCGGAAAGGACATCGCATGCGCCGCCGCGCGCTGGTACAACGGCGACAACGACGCCGAGCTCAATCGCGTTCGTTTTGCTACCGCCGGCGGCAAGGATGCGGTAGTGGCCAAGTTCCGAGCGCGCAACAATGACCAGCTTCTCGAGGATGGGATGGCCATCGGTGGCAATCCGGACTCGATCAGCCGCCAGGTCGAGAAATGGGCCAAGGCCGGCCTTGATCAGATGATCTTCGTGCTCCAGGCTGGCAATACGACGCACGAGCAGGTTATGCGTTCGATCGAGCTCATTGGCCGCAAGGTCATCCCACGCTTCGAGAGCGCGCCGGCGACGGTGGCTTGATCGATCGTGCTTGAGCAGCGACAGATATGACAATCGCTCAGGATTGGCCTTTACAAGGCTCTGCGACCGAGGCCGGCGCTGCCGTAACGGGTCAGTCTTGCCCGAATTCTAGGAGCAAGCGAGGTCCAGCATGTCAAAAAACGATTT
The DNA here is from genome assembly GCA_035260265.1 of Methyloceanibacter sp. Classification (GTDB taxonomy): domain Bacteria; phylum Pseudomonadota; class Alphaproteobacteria; order Rhizobiales; family Methyloligellaceae; genus Methyloceanibacter. The sequence goes on along the minus strand of DATFVO010000071.1, from coordinate 1,550 downwards.
CAGCAAGGAGGAATTTGCGACCCGGCTCGCGCGCACGCGCAAGGCGATTTCCGCCGCAGGCCTCGATTGGCTTGTCGTAATCCATCCCGTTTCGATGCGCTGGCTGATTGGACAGGACAACAAGAGCTATACCGCCTTTCAGTGTTTGCCGGTCTCGGCCGAGGGCGGCAGGCTTGTCGTGTTTACCCGCGAGATGGAGCGGAACGAGTTCGAGGGGGATTCGTTGGCCGAAGAGGTGCGTACGTATAACGGCGCAGAGCCCGAAGACCCGATGGCGGCATTCACCAAATTCGCCGATGATCTCGGCCTGAAGAAAGGGCGCGTCGGCATGGAGGTGCCGAATTTCTATCTTTCGGCTCCGCACTATTTGAAATTGATGGAAATCCTGGGGCCTGCGCTGGTAGCCGAGCCATCGGGCCTGATCAGCAGTCTGAAGCTCGCGAAGTCACCGCAGGAGCTTGAGTATCATCGCAAGTCGGCGGTGATTGCTGCCGGTGCCTGGAAGGCCCTGCTTGGCAGCGTGCAGGAGGGAGTCAGCGAGCTCGAGTTGTCCGGTGCCGCCTATCACGCGATTCTGAAGTCGGGAAGCGCGCTGCCTGCGAGCACCATGAATCTCATGACGGGCGAGCGCAGCTGCTACGCTCTCGGCATGCCGACCGAACGCCGCATGACGCGCGGGGATACCGGCCTTGTCGAGCTCGGCGGAGCCCACAAGCGCTATACCTCGACGCTCGGCCGCCAGTGGTGCCTCGGCAAGCCGAGCCAACGGCTCGCCGATCTCTATAAATTGGTGCGCGAGGCGTCTGATGCCTGCATAGCCGAGATGCGTGCCGGAGCGCCAGCGATCAACGGCCACGAGGCGTTGAAAGCGGTATTCGTGAAAGCGGGCGTCGATCAGTTCCGCCAGCACACCTCCGGTTATGGAATGGCGCCTGGCTTTCCGCCGTCCTGGGGCGAGCCCACCAACATGTTCGGCGGCAGCAACGACGTGCTGCAGGCGAACATGGTGATGTCGGTGGAGCCGGGCCTGTTCATCAAGTCGGAAGGTCTTGGCGTGCGGCTGATCGACAACGTCATTGTCACGGAGAAGGGTGTCCAGTTGCTGTCGACGACGTCGCGCGAAATCGCGGTCGTTGGCTGACGTGTCCCCTGGTCTCAAGGCTGGCCAGGATGCGCCACTGCCTAAGACAGCGAGCACCACAAAATGAGTGGGCGATGACCTGGCCCACGCCACTTGATCACGGTGGGAAAGATCCCCCGAGAAGGCCCTGCAAGGCTGTGCAATGAAATTCTTTCTCACTTTAATCTAAGTACTTGATTTTGTTCGAGGGTGCGATCCCTACGGGGCGCCAAATTATGCATATATTTCAACGAATTACTGCCAGGTTAGACACGACCTGGAATCGAACCCCAGCCAAAAGTGGAGTTTTGCGTGGTGAACAACGACGCTCAAACGAGCGCCGCAGCACCACGTTCAGGCGCGTCCCTCAGCCAAGTGGCTCGACCATGGCCGCCGCAACCGGCCGATCCCGTCAACCAACATTGGCCGA
>DATFVO010000070.1:0-2334 GCA_035260265.1 Methyloceanibacter sp. | reverse complement strand
CGGGATGCCGTTTTGCGTCACGTGATAGAAACCGGCGCCGGAGAGACCGACGGCAATCGCGAGCCAGCCGAGTAGGATCGCAGCGGAGATCGTAAGCGTCCTTAGTCGCTCAGGCCACGGCCATGACGCCTCGACCAAAGCCCTGTTCAGGCCATAGAAAATCGCCGCCAGCGAGAGCGCGTTTCCGGTCAGTACGACATAGGGGAGAAAGGTTGGGACCATGACAACCTCCTTGCTAGGGTCTCTGTCTGCTAACTATTATATAGCAAGTTACTTGTCAATAGAAAGTAACTTGATTTCGTCCAGGGGCTTATCTATGTACCCGTTCATGGCGAATTCCTATGGACAGGGCGATTGCCCGGTGGCGCGAGCGCTTGATGCCATCGGGGAAAGATGGTCGCTGCTGATTCTGCGCGACCTTTTCCGCAAAGGGCCTTTGCGGTTCCAGCAATTCGAGGCGAATTTGACGGGGGCTGCTCCCAACACGCTGTCGGCGCGGCTCAAGTCACTCGAAGCGCAGGGCGTCATCGGCTCGCGGCTCTATGAGAAGCATCCGCCCCGCTACGAATATTTCCTGACCGACAAGGGCAAGGCGCTTGGCCCGGTGCTCAAGGCACTCCACAATTGGGGCGAGGCGTATGGCTGAACGCCGACCCGGGGCTCAGAGATCGATTCAGCATAGGAGTAAGCCGTTGAAATCCGACTCACACCGTTTCGCCGTTGCGCCGATGATGGAGTGGACCGACCGCCACTGCCGCTACTTCCTCCGGCTGCTGTCGCGGCGAACGTTTCTCTACACTGAGATGGTGACGGTCGAGGCAGTGCTCTACGGCGACTGCGACCGCGTGCTTAGTTTTCATCCCGCAGAGCATCCGATCGGACTTCAGCTCGGCGGCAGCGATCCCAATAAGCTTGCCGAGGCTGCGCGGATCGGCGCCGACTTCGGTTATGACGAGATCAATCTCAATGTCGGCTGCCCATCTGGCCGCGTGCAGTCTGGACGCTTCGGCGCCTGCCTCATGGCGGAGCCTGAGCTTGTTGCCGAGTGCGTCGCGGCGATGCGCGCTTCTGTGCCAGTTCCAGTCACGGTCAAATGCCGCATCGGCATCGACGACCAGGACGCCGAAGCAAGCCTCGACCGGTTCGTCGCGACCGTTGCCGAAGCAGCCTGCCGGACCTTCATCGTGCATGCGCGCAAGGCTTGGCTCAAAGGCCTCAGCCCGCAGGAGAACCGCGACGTGCCGCCCCTGGATTACGGGCGGGTTCATCGCTTGAAGGCGAGTAGGCCTGAGCTGGAGATCGTTCTCAATGGCGGGATCGAGTCGCTTGCCGCGGCCGAAGCGCAATTGCCGCATGTGGATGGCGTGATGCTCGGCCGCGCTGCCTATGCTGATCCTTACCTCCTCGCCGAGATCGATCGCACGCTGTTCGGATCGGATGACACTCCGCCGTCGCGTCTCGAGGTGCTCGACCTCTTCATGCCTTACGTCGAGACTGAGCTCGCCAAGTGCACGCGGCTGAATCAAATGACGCGCCATATCCTTGGGCTGTTCCACGGCCAGCCACGTGCGCGCGCCTTCCGCCGCCATCTCGCCGAGCATGCGTATCTCGACGGTGCCGGCATCGCGGTCCTCGATACCGCACGCCGCATCGTTGCCGGCGAGAAGCACCTCTCAGTCGCGGCAGAGTAGTCGAGATTAGCTCGCTTGCCGTGAAGGCTTCTTGCGCTCGATTAGAGAGTTGACCGCATGCGCAAGCTCGGCCACGTCGAGGAAGCGCGCGGTGCGCGAGCAATACTCGCGGTAAGACGCGCCGTAGTGCTGTTCGAGCCAAGCTTCCTCGACAAGCGCCATCAGCACATAGGCACCGCTCATCAGCACGGCGAGAGGGATGACAAGCCAGGAGTTCGCGCAGATTGCAAGGCCCATAAGCCCCGCTATCGACGAAGCGTATTGCGGGTTGCGGCTGAAACGATAGAGACCGTGGCTCACCAGGCCATCGGCACCACAATAGGTGTTGCCGAGGCCGAGGTTGAAATAGCCGAACACAGTGATGCCGAAGCCAACAAGGAACAGCGGCAGGCCGATCAGATAACGGCTCGCATCGAGCGGGCCTGCGCTATTCCAATCCAATACCGCGCCGAGGAAGGCGGCAACCATCCCGCCGCGAAACAGACCCCAAAACGTCAGACTCTGCCAGCTTCCGGGCTCGGGCGTGGGCCAGATACGGAAGGGCGGAGCGAGCAAGGTACGAAGCAGCAAGAGATCGAGCGTGGCGCCAGCGATCAAACCTGCTGCGAAAACAAAATTGGTTAAGCTCAAATCGATCATGGCG
>DATFVO010000069.1:0-8748 GCA_035260265.1 Methyloceanibacter sp. | reverse complement strand
ACCGGCGCCGAGATCACTTTGTTGTCGAGGATGATAGCAAAAGGCAGCCCGACATTTTCCGATGTCACCTTCCCGAAGCGGGTGGCGCCCGCGGCGTCGAAGCGGAAGGTCACCACAGGCTCGCCGGTGCGCTGATCGAAGCTCGGCTGGGCGTCTACCAGGTTCTGGCCGGTCACCAGCACCTGGTTCTTGAGCACATAAGGAATCTGCGGACTTCCTTGGGGCGCGCCACTCGGGGGATTGCCGTAGAGGAGCTCATCGCCGGGCGGCACAACCTTCGACTGGGCGATCTGTTCGGGGTTGGCCGAAGGATCAACCAGCTTGAACTCGAGCTTCCCGGTCTCGCCGATTAGTGTCTTTAGGCGCTCGACGTCAGAAATGCCTGGCACCTGGACGAGGACGCGGCTGCGGCCCTCCCGCTGGATGCTGGGCTCGGTGGTGCCGAAGGCATCGACGCGGCGCCTGATCGTCTCGATCGAGGCTTGGATGGCGGAACTCATGCGATGGGCCAGCCCTGCATCGGTCACGGTCAGCACCACGGTGTCGTCCTTGGTGGCGACATCGAGGTCATAGCCGGAGAAGCCGGAGAACACGTTGCCGCCGACCGGCGCGGCAAGCTTGCGCAGCTCCTGATAGGCCTTGTCGAGTTCGGCAGCGTCGCGGATCTTCACCGAGACCGAGCGCGCGGTGACATCCTGCGAAAGGCCGGTGTAGCCGATGCGAGCGCGGCGGAGCGTTTCGCGCACGTCGCCGCGAATGGTGCTGAGCCAGTCATCCGTCATCTCCTTCTCGTCGAGCTGATAGAGGAGATGGGCGCCGCCTTGCAGGTCGAGGCCGAGATTGACCTGCTTGTGCGGGAGCCAGCTCGGCACGCGGTCTATGGTCGCGCGGGGGAACACGTTGGGAAGCGCGTAAAGTATGCCAGCAATGACGATGCCGAGCACTAGGACGAGCTTCCATGTTTGGAAATGCAGCATCGAAACTTTGAAACTCCAAAAAGACTAAATCACTGGCGCCGACGATTAGGCTTTGGCGGCGTCATTCGGAGGTGGCCTTGGCCTTTGCCGCGGGGGTGCCCTCGCCCTTGCCGCGCACCTCTGAGACGGTGGATCGTACGATTTTGATCCTCACCCCTTCCGCGATCTCAACCTGAAGCTCCTGATCGTCGACCTTGGTCACCTTGCCAATAATGCCACCCGAGGTCACGACCGTGTCGCCGCGGCGGAGGGCGGAGACCATCGCCTGATGCTCCTTGAGCCGCTTCTGCTGCGGCCGGATCATCAGGAAATACATGATCCCGATGATTAGCATGGTCGGAACGATCAGGCTATTCAGGTAGTCGAAGGCGCCGGGGGCGGCTTGGGCGTAGGCGAAACCGGTCATTGCTCCTGTCCTTTGCTTGGCTTAAGGATGGCCGCCCTCGGCCCAATCAAGGCCCTTTATCTTCTTCCGACCGGCGCTTATCTCGCGAAGGTGGCGCGACTATAGCCAGCTCACCCGCCTTTGCAACGGGCGCGATATGAACTTTCAGGAACCTCTCTCGGGTATGTTCGAACGGATCGCTCGGGCCATCGAGCGCCTTGGCCCGCAAGAGGCCGAAGCGCCTGACTTCGCGGCAAGCGACGCCTTCGCCTGGCATCCCGAGTCGGGAGGCTTCATTCCGGTTGCCGATGTCAACCGCGTGCCCCTCTCGCTGCTCAAGGGCATCGACCGCATGCGCGATCCTCTGCTCACCAACACAGAGCGTTTCGCCCGCGGGCTTCCTGCCAACAATGCGCTGCTGTGGGGCGCACGCGGCATGGGCAAGAGCTCTCTGGTCAAGGCGGTGCATGGCGAAGTGAAGGGCCTCAAGCTCGTCGAGATTCATCGCGAAGACATCGGATCGCTTCCGCATCTCCTTGCGCACTTGCGTGCCGCGAACGAGCATCGCTTCATCCTGTTCTGCGACGACCTTTCCTTCGAAGCGGTGGACACGTCCTACAAATCGCTGAAGGCCGTGCTTGAAGGCGGCATCGAAGGACGGCCGCCCAACGTGCTGTTCTATGCGACGTCGAACCGGCGGCATTTGATGGCGCGCGAGATGGTCGACAACGAGCGCTCGACCGCGATCAATCCAGGCGAAGCTGTCGAGGAGAAACTCTCGCTATCGGACCGCTTCGGTTTGTGGATCGGCTTCCACAATTGCAGCCAGGACGACTACCTCGACATCGTGCGGTCTTATGCCCGCTACTACCGCCTTGCCATCAAGGATGAGACACTGCGGGAAGAGGCGCTCGCCTGGGCGCTTGGGCGGGGCAGCCGCTCGGGCCGCGTCGCCTGGCAGTATATCCAGGACCTCGCCGGTAGGCTCGGTACGAAGCTTTAGTTGGCGGTGGCCGCCTGGTCGCCCATGAATTTGGTGGGATCGACTGGCCGCGAGCCCTTGCGCAGCTCGAAATGCACCTGCGGCTGGTTGACCGAGCCGGTCGCGCCAGCCTTGGCGATGATCTGACCGCGGCGCACCTTGTCACCACGCTTCACGAGGATCTCCTCGTTATGCGCGTAGGCCGACACCCAGTTATTGGCATGGCGGATCAAAATGAGATTGCCGTAACCCTTGAGTTCGTTGCCGGCATAGGCGACGACGCCATTCTCAGCCGCCATCACCGAGGTTCCCTGCGGCACGGCGAGGTCGATGCCGTCATTGTTGCCGCCGTCGGGCTTGGTGCCGAAGCCCGATACAACGCGCCCCCTCACCGGCCAGCGGAAGCTGTTTCCAGACATGGCATCTGGCGCCGGAAGCTGCTCGTTAGTCGCAACATGCGGCGTGCTTGGCGTGCTGGAACCCGGCCCGCTTGGACCGGTGGTCTCGTTCGATGCTGAGATAGGCGCTGTTGGCGGCGTATCCTTCTTCGGGGCGCCGCCAGCCTTCGCGGCCTGCTGGGCCTCCTCTTCGGCGAGAGAGGTTCCAGGTGCGGGAATCGTGGTCGTCTTCACCACGTGCACGTCAGGCTTATCCCTGGGCGTCGCGGGTTGAGTTTGTTTCGCCGCCACTGCAGGAGGCGCAACGCGCTCTTTCGTTTCGGTTGGCTTCCCGCGCGATCCCGGGATGATCAGCTCCTGCCCGACATGGAGGTGCCCATCGGGCAGGTTGTTGGCGCTCATAATCTGTTCGATCGACACGTCGTACTGACGCGAGAGACTTGAGAGCGTATCGCCCTTGGCGACTTGTATGTGCCGCCCTTGCGGCGGAGGCAATGAGCCACGCGTGACCATCGGCTCGACCTCAGGCGCGCGGGGCTTCGTGTAGGAGGCCTGCTTGATACGGCCGCTCGGGGGTGGCGTGTAGTCCTTGGCAGGCCGCGGCGTATAGGCCGGCGGCGGCGAAATGCGGCCTTCGCGTGAGCCAGCCGAGGCGTAGATCGACTCTGGCGGCACTGGGATCGAAGAGGTCGTGTTCGGATCGGCGCTGCCGTCGGCCGAATCTGAATTCGCGAGGTTAAAGACAGGAAAATCGAAGCGCGACGTGTTGGCGCTGCAACCCGCGAGCGCAACCGCGATCCCGCCGACTGCCACAACCCCACAAACGCCGCGGCCGAAGCGCAACAAGAACGCCGCGTGTCGCATCCTTTTCCCCGCGACCTACGAGAACCCCGTGGGGAGGAGTTAAGCGCGGGAGAGGTAAACAAGCCGCTAACTCTCGTCTTGCGGGAAGCCTAAGACTGAATCATGCAAGAAGTGCTTAGTTCCGCTCCGGCTTTATCCGCATGGATGTTTTGGCCTGCCGTGCCGAGACCCCGGCCCTGCCATGAACCAGCGGCACGAAACGCACCGGAAGGATTGGAGTCCCGGCGAGTCCCGCCTCGCTCTTGTCGATCTGCACGAGCTGCTGCGCATCGCGCGTCTCGCCGAGCGGGATGATCATGCGGCCGCCGATCTTGAGTTGATCGATCAGTGCGGGCGGAGCCTCGCGCGCCGCTGCGGTGACGATGATGCGGTCGAACGGCGCCTGCGGCGGCCAGCCGATCCATCCGTCGCCGATGATGGTGGTGACGTTGGTGATGCCGAGTCTGGCAAAGCGCCGGTCCGCCGCCTTCTGCAACTCGCGCCAGCGCTCGACGGTATAGACCCTGCGGCAGAGATGCGACAGCACTGCAGCCTGGTAGCCAGACCCGGTGCCGATCTCGAGCACCTTGTTGCGCTCGTCGAGCTCGAGATGCTCGGTCATGAAAGCAACCACGAAGGGCTGCGAGATGGTCTGCCCGCAATCGATGGGCAGCGCGATGTCCTGGTAGGCGTGGTCGGCGAAGGCCTCGTCGACGAATAGCTCGCGCGGTACCCGCTCAATCGCGCGCAGCACCCGCGTGTCGCGGATGCCGCGACGCCTGAGCTGCATGATGAGACCGATCTGGTCTTGGGCAGATGGCATAGCCTAGCCCACCCCATTCCCGAGGTGGCACTCCAGTATCCGACGATTCTCGGCGGCTTGCATCTGATCGTCAGGCCCGGCGGGCAATAACGTGGTGGAGAGACTAGGCAATTGGCGACGCAGAGGCTGCGATCCTGGTGAGGCCGCCCATATAGGGCTTGAGTGCATCGGGGATGCGGACCGAGCCGTCTTCCTCCTGGTAGTTCTCCAAGACCGCGATCAAAGCGCGGCCGACGGCGACGCCTGAGCCGTTCAGCGTGTGCACGAGCCGTGGCTGCTTCGAATCCTTAGGCCGGTAGCGGGCGTTCATGCGGCGGGCCTGGAAGTCACCGCAGTTCGAGCAGGAGGAAATCTCGCGATACATCCCCTGCCCTGGCAGCCACACCTCGATATCGTAAGTCTTCTGCGCGGCGAAGCCCATGTCGCCGGTCGAGAGCACGACCACGCGATAAGGAAGTTCCAGTCTCTTCAGGACGGTCTCGGCGCAGGCAGTCATGCGCTCGTGCTCCTCGGCGGACTGCTCCGGCGTAGTAATTGAGACGAGTTCGACCTTGTCGAACTGATGCTGCCTGATCATTCCGCGCGTGTCCTTGCCGGCGGCACCTGCCTCGGCGCGGAAGCAAGGTGTGCCTGCAGTTACTCGCATGGGGAGCTTGGCCTCATCGACGATGTCCTCGCGGACGAGGTTGGTCAGTGGCACTTCCGCGGTAGGGATGAGCCAAAAAGGATTAGCGATAGTCTCAGCTTCGCCTAGGGGCTGGCCCCGTCTGAGATTCGCGAATAGCTCCCGGCCTGCCGGCCCCGCGTGAACTGAGAATTGGTCATCTTGGAACTTCGGCAGTTGCGCGGTGCCGAACATGGTGTCGTCACGAACGAGAAGCGGCGGAGCGACTTCGGTGTAGCCATGCTCGCCGGTATGCAGATCGAGCATGAATTGCGCCAGAGCGCGTTCGAGCCGCGCCAGCGCGCCTTTCAGCACCACGAAGCGCGCGCCTGACAGCTTGGCGGCAGTCTCGAAATCCATCAGCCCAAGCGCTTCGCCGATCTCGAAATGCTGCTTCGGCTGAAAGGAGAATTGCTTCGGCTTTCCAACCTCGCGCACAACGACATCGGCGCCGGCATCAGGCCCGACCGGCACATCGGGCGCGGGCGTGTTCGGTATCGTGGCGAGAAGGGACCTAAGCTCCTCATCGAGCCGCTTCTCCTCTGTCTCACCCTCTTGGATCGCGCCTTTGAGGGCTGCGACCTGATCCATGAGGCGCTCTGCGGCAACCTCGTCCCTGCTCGCCTTGGCCTTGCCGATCTCTTTGGAGGCCGTATTGCGGCGGGCTTGCGCGTCCTGCAGTTTCTGAACCGCCGTACGGCGCTGCTCGTCGAGGCTCAGAATTCGATTCAACATAGCGCGCGCACTCGCCTCGAAGCCACGATCGGCCAGCCCTTTGATGAAGGCTTCCTTGTTATCGCGTATCCATTTGACGTCGAGCACGGCTGTTCCTCGGCTTGAATCGAAGGCTCCGTATAAGGCGCTACTACCGGCTTGTCATCGCCGGGCTTGAACCCACCGACCCAGTAACCCCTGTGGTGCGCATTCACGAAGGACAGTGGCCACTGGATGCCCGCTTTCGCGGGCATGCGATCGTAGATGGCCGAGCCTTCGCTCGCCGAAGCTGATGATTGGCAGAATCATGCAAAGGCTTCGGCCCGCGTAGGCGGGACGAGCCCGGCTATGACAGGGGTGGTGGAAGGAGACACCTCACTTGTTTCTCGATGGCTAAACGCTAAGTGAAACAAGATGTTGCACGAGGGGAGCTAATCTGCCCGCTGAAACTTCGCCAGGATGCCGCGCGTTTATCACCCAATCAGAGGAGGAGGTTTACAATGACGAACCTCGAAACTGTGTCAAACGCGCGCTGGCAGGACGTGGTCAACTTCGTCCTTGGCACGTGGCTCTTCATCTCACCCTGGGTCCTTGGCTTCAGCGACGCAGGAGTTATCGCGACGAGTGCCTGGTTGTTCGGCATCATCATTGCCGGGCTCGCACTGGCCGCCATCTTCGCCTACGAGAGCTGGGAAGAGTGGGTTGCCGCAGCCATCGGCGTTTGGGTGTTTATCTCCCCATGGGTGCTCGGTGCGGCGTCCGACGCGCGCATCCTGTGGAGCTCGCTGATCGTCGGGGCGCTGCTCGTGATCCTGGCGCTTTGGTCGTCCTCACTCGAGCACGGTTCGGGAGCCGTCACGTCGCGACGCTGACGCATTCCCGCGTCGCGGCGACCCTCAGGCGGGTTTGCCGGCGGGCTTCGGCCTGGCCGTAGCGGTCGAGGCGGCGCGCTTCTTCTCGGCAAGCTTCACCGCGTAGATTGAGAGCTCGTAGAGCAGCACGGTAGGAACGGCGAGCGCGATCTGGCTGATCGGGTCCGGAGGGGTGAGCACCGCTGCGACAACGAACACGCCGAGGATTGCATAGCGGCGCTTAGATTTGAGCTGGTCCCCGGTGATCAGTCCGGCGCGTGCGAGCAGGGTGAGCAGCACTGGCAATTGGAAGCAAATCCCGAAGCCCAAGATCAACGCCATTATCAGCGAGAGATATTCGCTCACCCGCGCCGTGAGATGAATCTGCACCTGGGTGTCCCCGGTCTGCTGCATCGACAGGAAGAACTTCATGGCGAGCGGCATCGCGACGAAATAGACGAGCGCCGCGCCGCACAGGAACAGGATCGGCGTGGCGATCAAGAAGGGCAGGAAGGCTTGGCGCTCGCTGCGGTAAAGCCCTGGCGCCACGAACATGTAGATCTGCGAGGCGATCACCGGGAAGGCGATGAAGATCGCGCCGAACAGAGCGAGCTTTACCTCGGTGAAGAAGAACTCCTGCGGGGCGGTGTAGATCATCTCGATCGGCGCGTCGGTGCCTGCGGCGAGCCGGTAGGGGAACAGCAGAAGATTGTAGATGGGCTTGGCGAAATAGAAGCAGACGAGGAAAGCGACGAAGATCGCAAGCAACGACCAGATCAGCCGGCGGCGCAGCTCGATCAGATGCTCGATAAGCGGAGCCTTGGTGGCTTCGATGTCCTCCTCGTCGCTCACTGCCCTGGCTCCGGCGTTTTCTTCGGCCGTTTCGCGCGCGACGTTTTAGGCTTGGCTGGCGCGCGCCCTTTGCGCGGGGCTGGCTTGGCTGCAGTTGCAGAACGTTTGGCTTCCGCTTCAGTCACGGTCGCCGCAACTCCGGTCGACTGAGGACTGGCAGGCGGGGGCTGCGGGGTCTGCTTCGGCAGCATCACCGGTTTGTCGATCGGAGCCTTGAGGTCGGCCGATGGCGTGTTCTCTCGCACGCTCTCGATCGCCTTGCGCACCTCGTCGATCTCGGTCTCGCGCATGGCCTCCTCAAACTGGCGCTGGAAATCTGCCGCGGCGCGCCTGAGCTTGCCCGCGTAATGACCAACAGTGCGCATCACCCGCGGCAGGTCCTTAGGCCCAATCACGATGACCGCCACCACGGCGATGACCAGAAGCTCCGACCAACCGATGTCGAACATGAGCGTGGCTTAAGGGCGCAGGTTCGGAAAGCGCTAGGCGGTAGATGCCCGCCGCTTCAGATTAGCCCGATTTGCGCGTGGCCTTGGGTCGAGAGGCGGGCTTGGTCGCGCGGGCTTCGACTTCAGCCTTGTGCTCGATGACCTTGGGCTCCGGCGGCGTGGGGGCCTCGGCCGGCTTCTCCTCGTCCTCGGCCATGCCCTTCTTGAAGCTCTTGATGCCTTGCGCAAGGTCGCCCATCAGCTCGGAAATCTTGCCGCGCCCGAACAGAAGCACGAACAGCAGGAGCACGATCAGAATATGCGACCAGCTCAATCCCATTTACGGTCTCCAACGCGAGGGCCTCTCGCACGCTTCGAATTCAGGGCACTATGGCAGTAAAGGCGCCCCCGTCGCAAGCCGCGCTCCAGCTTATTGTCAAGGGGCCCGCGCCCCGTTTTTCCGCCTCGAATACCAGAACCGCGCCGGTATCGATGGAAACGCCGATCTCCGCGCCTTGCGGCGGCGCACCCGTCTGCACGATGGTCCCGGCGCGCATCAAAGCGACGCGGTCGCCCATGCGCATCGCCTCCTCCGCGTCATGGGTGACAATGATAGAGGTGGCGCGCGTCTCGTGCAGGATGGTGAGCGTCTCCTCGCGCATCTTCTCGCGGAGGCGCGGGTCAAGGCCCGAGAACGGCTCGTCCATAAGGAGCACGCTTGGTCTCGGCGCGATGGCGCGGGCAAGCGCCATGCGGATATTCGCTCACATAATGAGCGAGGCCGACGCGCTCGAACGCGGCATGTGCCTCGGTCTTGGCCTCGCGCCGGGT
>DATFVO010000068.1:0-7859 GCA_035260265.1 Methyloceanibacter sp. | reverse complement strand
CCCTCGGCCTTGGAATTCTCGTGTGCGAGCGTGAGAAGGGCAAGGCCCCTCGCCTGCCTCTGGCGCACTTCGTTGCCCTTCCACAGGAGCTCGCCGAGCGTCGCTTGCGCCGCGGCATGCTGCTTCTTGGCGGCGGTGGCGAGCCAATTGACGGCAAGGCTCGGATTCTTCTCCACCCCCTCGCCCGACAGATAAAGGCGGCCGAGCTGATATTGCGCCTCGGCGTCGCCGAAATAACTTGCCGCGTGGCGGTAGATGTCTGCGGCGTAACTCGGATTGGCCGGAAGCGGTATGGCAGGGATGCCGGTCGTATAGTATTGGCCGAGCGCGACCAGGGACTCGCCAACATATTTGGCGATCGGGCTCGATGGGCTGATATCGGCATATTGGTCGGCGATCTCCTGGAAATAGGAGAAGGCTTTGGCGTCGTCCTCGGGTACGTCGTGGCCGGCCGCATAGAGGCGCGCGAGCTTGAGCTGCGCGCCGAGCACGCCGCGCTTAGCGGCATATTCGAGGGCAGGCAGGGCGACGACCATCCGCCCGCCTTTTAGCGCGGTCACGCCTTCGCGATAGGCTTCGGTTGCCGAGGCATAAGGCGGCAAATCGTCGGCGCCAACCGCCACCGGACCCAGCATCATCAGGGCCGCGACGATCCCGAGCGCGAGGCTAGACGTCCGCATAGCAGTGGGCTTCCTCGCTTGCGCCGGGATGGGTCACGGCCCCGGTCCTGGCCGGCCCCACCTCGTTCGCGTATTTCCACAGATAGCCGCTTTGGAACGGGGCCGGCCGCGCCTTCCACGTCTGCGCACGCGACTTCAACTCAGCCTTGCTAAGCTCAACGTCCAATGCGCCTTTTTCGGCATCGAGAACGATCATGTCGCCGTCGCGAAGCAGCGCGATGGGGCCCCCGACAGCAGCCTCTGGCCCGACATGGCCAACGCAAAATCCGCGCGTCGCGCCTGAAAAGCGGCCGTCGGTGATGAGTGCAACCTTGTCGCCCATGCCCTGGCCGTAGAGCGCCGCCGTGGTCGACAGCATCTCGCGCATGCCTGGGCCGCCCTTGGGACCCTCGTAGCGGATGACGATCACGTCGCCCTCGGCGTAGCGCTTCGTGCTCACGGCAGCGAAGGCGTCCTCCTCGCAATCGAAGCAGCGCGCCGGCCCGCGGAACCTGAGCCCCTTCATGCCGGCGACCTTGACGATGGCGCCGTCAGGCGCGAGCGAGCCCTTCAAGCCAACTACGCCGCCGGTCGGCGACAGAGGATTGTCGGCAGACCGCACCACGTCCTGATCGGGGTTCCACCTGACCTTGGCGAGGTTCTCCTTCATGGTCCGGCCGGTGACCGTGATGACATCGCCGTGGAAGTAGCCATGATCGAGGAGGGTTTTCATCAGAAGCGGCACGCCGCCAGCTTCGAACAAGTCCTTGGCGACATAGCGGCCAGAAGGTTTCAAATCCGCGATATAAGGTGTCCGTTTCAAGACCTCGGCGACATCGAACAGGTCGAAATCGATGCCGCACTCGTGCGCGATGGCTGGCAAATGCAGTGCGGCATTGGTTGAGCCACCAGTCGCTGCAACGATGGCCGACGCATTTTCGAGGGCCTTGCGGGTGACGATGTCACGCGGGCGGATGTTGAGGGCGATAAGGTCCATGACCTTCTCGCCGGCAGCCATGCAGAAGCGGTCTCTGATTTGATAGGGCGCAGGCGCCCCCGCCGAGTAAGGCAGAGCGAGCCCGATCGCCTCCGAGACGCAGGCCATGGTGTTGGCGGTGAACTGGGCGCCGCAGGCGCCGGCCGAAGGACAGGCGACATGCTCGAGCTCGTCCAAGTCCTCTGCCGACATCTTGCCGACCGAATATTGGCCAACCGCCTCGAACAGGTCCTGCACTGTCACGGCGCGGCCCTTGAACGAGCCCGGCAAGATCGAGCCGCCATAGATGAAGATCGATGGCACGTTGAGGCGGCACATGGTCATCATCATGCCGGGAAGCGACTTGTCGCAGCCTGCCATGCCGACCAGCGCGTCGTAGCAATGGCCGCGCATGGTGAGCTCGACGGAATCGGCGATGACCTCGCGCGAGGGAAGCGAAGACTTCATGCCCTCGTGCCCCATGGCGATGCCGTCGGTGACGGTGATGGTGCAGAATTCGCGCGGCGTGCCGTTAGATGCGGCGATGCCCTGCTTCACCGCCTGCGCCTGGCGCATTAGCGCGATGTTGCAAGGCGCGGCTTCGTTCCAGCAGGTGGCGACGCCGACGAACGGCTGATGGATCTGCTCCTGCGAGAGACCCATGGCATAGTAGTAGGAGCGATGGGGCGCCCGGGACGGCCCTTCGGTCACATGTCGGCTCGGCAAGCGCGATTTATCGAACGTCTTCGCGTCCATCTGTTAACGCCCGGGTGAGGTGTGAAGGGAGAGATATATGGCGTGGGCCACCGCTCCCCAAATGGCTCGGCCGCTTTCTTCCCTTGCTCGTCCCCCAACTTGGAGCAATTGGAAGTGCTAACGGCCGACGCTCCTCCTGCAAGGCCGATGTCCCAAAGTTTTATGGCGCAAACGGGGCGAAAATGCCTCACTCTGTTGCAATTTAGATACAGTCGCGGAGATTTTGGGTGAAGTTTGCTGGAATGGCTAATCTTGTGCCCTACTCCGGCAAAAGGAGAGGCGAATTGAACGCCCAGCCCTAGCGGAAGTATCGCCGAACCGTCATCTAAGGCTGGCCGAGCCTACCGCGTATTGAGACAGAACTCCGATGGACGCAAAACGAACCGAAAGGCAGTCATATGACGCCGAAATCGGCTTTAGGCAGCAGCAATCGGCCATGCCGGGGCGGGGCGGGCTTGTTCGAATCAAGGCCGCCTTCTGGAACACCGTCGGCGGCATCAAGGAAGGCCTCAGAACCGAAGCCGCGATCAAGCAGGAGATGGCGATCGCTTGCATCGCCTTCCCGCTGTCCTTCTTCATCGCCCGCGACTTGTGGACATGGGTGGCGCTGATCGCAAGCCTGTTGCTAGTCCTCTCGATCGAGTTCCTCAACACCGCGGTCGAGCGGCTGTGCAATCATATCCAGCCCGAAAAACACGATGCCATCCGTATCACCAAGGACCTCGCCTCGGCTGGCGTGTTCTTTGCGCTTCTTCTCGTCGCTCTGGTGTGGATCGCCGCGGCCGTCGCGCGACTTGCGCTGTGAGGCGGCCCGAAGCCAATTGAGCCACCGCGCGAAATGGTGACGGAGAGAGTCACCGATGCGCTCGAGGCTTCGCTCGATCTTGCTGTCGTCCATCCTCAGAAAAACACGCCGGCAGGCAGCAACCACGATTACCATGATGACGCCGGCAAAGATCACGTCGGTTGGGAAGTGGCGGCCGAAAACGACGCGCAAGCTGCCGAGCGCCGTGGCAAAGCCGACCACAGCAATCTCTGCTACGGGCCTTATGATTGGCGGGGTGATGCTCGCTGGCGCGAGAAGCCAGAAGGCTTCGGTCGCATCGCCTGACACGAAGGAGCAATTGCTTCGGCAGTCCCCGCCGGGCTTCCACCACGGCTCGAACGTTTCTTGCTTGCCGAACTGCTGAACGAATACCGGGCGTGGTCTCGCCCAGGTGGGCTTGAGAATCCCGTTGACGATAAGACCGGGGCCGATGGCAAAGGAGCAAACGAGAAAAAGCGCAATCCTCGGCGATAACAGCGCCTTCGTGCGGGGAAATAGGATCTTCGCCAGAAGGGACCCGCCGGCGGCCAACACGATGAGCCACGTTGTCCAATGGCCAATGGTTCGTATGAGATTGGGGAACCACGTAATCGCGAGCGGGAAATTCCCGCGGACGGGGTCAAAGAACCATCCCGGGATCGCAAGATCCAATTGCGGAAAGATCGCAAACAGAAGACCGGCTACGACTCCGACCGCGATCGCGCTCAAGACCCATCTGCGCCCCATAGCCCACCGGTCCTAGAGTGTCATTGCGAGGGAAGTGGGGCCACTTGCCCCTTGGGCCCGGGCTACAACGCGGCTTCGATGCGTTTCAGAGCCTGTTCGAGCTTGGCAGCAGTGGCCTCGGCCTCGGTCTTCCTCTCCCGCTGCTCCTCGACCACGTGCTCGGGCGCGCGCGCGACGAACTTCTCGTTGGCTAGCTTGGCGTCAAGCTGCTTGATCTCGGAGCCCACTTTATCGATCTCGCGCTTGAGGCGCCGTGACTCCGCCCCGATGTCGATGATACCGGCGAGGGGTAGCGCGAGCACAGACTCGTCCAGCACGATCTGCACTGCGCCATGCGGCGGCTTGCCGAAATCCAGGCTGTCGAGACGCGCGAGCCGCTTGATGGTCTCACCATGGAGGGCGACACGGGCGCGCGTCCGATCGCTGGCACCGGCAATGACGAGCGGCACCTTGGCTGCGGCCGGCACGTTCATCTCAGAGCGCACCGAGCGAACCTCCGAGATGAGCTCGATCAGCCAGCCGATCTCGGCATCTGCCTCGGCATTCTCTAGTCCGCACGACTTGGGCCAGGGCGCAAGCATCAAGAAGCTCGCCCGGCCTTCGGCCTCGTTTGCCATCTTCGCCCATAGCTCTTCGGTGACGAATGGCATGAAGGGATGGAGCAGGATGAGCGCCTGATCGAGCACGAAGGCGGCCATGGCGCGGGTTTCGGCGGCCGTTTCAGCATCGGCACTGGCGACGATCGGCTTGATCAGCTCGAGATACCAATCGCAGTAGACGTGCCAGATAAAGTGATAGATCGCGCCAGCGGCCTCGTTGAAACGGAAGGCCTCAATGGCTTCGGTGACCGCGCGCGCCGTGCGCTCGGTCTCGCCGGCGATCCAGCGGTTGAGCGTGACCTTGGCGCTTCCCGGATCGAAGCCGCTCTGTGGCACGCAGTCATTGATCTGCGCGAAGCGCGCCGCGTTCCACAGCTTGGTCGCGAAGTTGCGATAACCTTCGACACGGCTTGCGCTGAGCTTGATGTCGCGTCCCTGCGCCGCCATGGCTGCAAGCGTGAATCTCAGCGCGTCGGCGCCGTAAGTGTCGATCAGGCCAAGCGGATCGATGACGTTCCCCTTCGACTTCGACATCTTCTGGCCCTTCTCGTCGCGGACCAGCGCGTGGATGTAGACGTCGCGGAAGGGCACCTCCTCCATGAATTGGAGGCCCATCATCATCATGCGCGCGACCCAGAAGAAGATGATGTCGAAGCCGGTGATCAGGACATCGGTCGGGTAGTAGCGGGCAAGCTCGGGCGTCTTGTCCGGCCAGCCGAGCGTTGAGAATGGCCACAGCGCCGAGGAGAACCAGGTGTCGAGCACATCCTCGTCGCGCCTGAGATCGACGGTCTTGCCGTAATGCTCCTTGGCCAGCGCCGCGGCTCCTTCCTCGTCTTCGGCGACGAACACCTTGCCGTCTGGCCCATACCAAGCAGGGATTTGGTGGCCCCACCATAGCTGGCGCGAGATGCACCAAGGCTGGATGTTCTCCATCCAATGGAAGTAAGTGGTCTCCCAGTTCTTCGGCACGAACACGGTGCGGCCGCGCTTGACTGCATCGATGGCGGGCTTGGCCAGTGTGGCTGCATCCACGTACCACTGGTCCGTGAGCCGCGGCTCGATCACCGCATTTGAGCGATCGCCGTGCGGCACGGTATGGACGTGCGGCTCGATCTTCTCCATGAGGCCTTGCGCCTCGAGATGATGCACGATCATCTTGCGCGCGGCGAAGCGGAACACACCGTTGAACTCGAGGATCAATGCCCTGAGCGCTGGCGTTTGCTCGACGCCGCGGGTGAAGTCAGGATTGGGGTCGAGCAAGAGCTTCCCCTCGGGCCCCATGATGTTGACCATGGGAAGGCCGTGGCGCTTGCCGACCTCGAAGTCATTGAAGTCGTGCGCCGGGGTGATCTTCACCGCGCCGGAGCCCTTCTCAGGGTCAGAATATTCGTCGGCGATGATGAGGATGCGGCGGCTGACCAGCGGCAGGATCACATTCTTGCCGACAAGGTGCTTGTAGCGCTCGTCGTCGGGATGGACAGCGACGGCGGTATCGCCAAGCATGGTCTCTGGCCGGGTGGTGGCGACCGCGATGTAGGTCGAAGGATCATTGGGATCGAAGCGCGCGCCCTCGATCGGATAGCGCAGATGCCAAAGGTGACCCTTGGTCTCGATCTGCTCGACCTCGAGGTCGGAGATGGCGGTGAGCAGCTCGGGGTCCCAATTGACAAGGCGTTTGTCCTTGTAGATGAGCCCGGCGCGGTAAAGCTCGACGAACACCTTGCGCACGGCGCGCGACAGGCCTTCGTCCATGGTGAAGCGTAACCGCGACCAGTCGCAGGAGCAGCCAAGCCGCTTCAACTGACTGACGATGGTGTTGCCGGACTCTTCCTTCCACTTCCATACGCGCTCGATGAATTTGTTGCGGCCGAGCACGCGACGGTTCGGCTCCTGGCGCTCCATCAATTGGCGCTCGACCACCATCTGGGTGGCGATGCCGGCGTGGTCGGTGCCGGGCTGCCACAGCACGTCGCGGCCGCGCATGCGCTCGAAACGCACGAGCACGTCCTGCAGCGTGTTGTTGAGGGCATGCCCCATGTGGAGTGAGCCGGTGACGTTGGGCGGCGGGATGACGATGGCGAAGGGCTTGGCGGTCGCCCGCTCGAGCCTGCCTGAGGCGAAGGCTCCCGCCTCCTGCCATGCGCGATAGATGTCGCCTTCTATTCTTTGCGGCTGATAGGTCTTGTCGAGCATGGACGCGTCGCGTTGGCGCAAAAAAGCTGCGCGCGTCCTACGCTGTCGCCTTCCGCACTGTCAACCTGAAGGGCGCTTAGTCGCCCTGGAACCGTGCCGGATTATCTCTGAGCTCGTCCTTGAGCGCCGCAGTCAGCACGCGCGTCATGTTCTCGTCGAGCCAACGTTGGAGCATCGGACGGAGCATGTCCTTGACGCTGTCCTCGAGGCTCCTTGGGCCGGCCTCGCCGCTTGACGCGTAGGTCTGGTGGTTTCCGCCATTGGCGCGCTGGGCAGGATATTCGGGTTCAGGCTGAGGCTGCTCGCGCGCTGCCCAGGATGGAACCTCAGGCTCCCAGCCTCGCTCAGGCTCCGGCTCGGGCTCGCTGACTACAACATCAAGGATCGAGGGTTCCTGTGCCGCCATCTCGGCCTCGAACTCGGTCAGGGTAAGCTCGGGCTCGCCCTCCGGCGCAAGGACGGGCTCTGGAGCCTGCGCCATCGGCCCGGCCACAGGTTCAGGCGCCGGCGCCGGTTCGGCTGGCGTCGCGAAGGGTGGTGGCTCGTAGGAGAATATCGGAGACGTGGGAAGCTGCCCTGCCCTCAAGGCTGCGATTGCTCGCTCCAGCGCAGACGCTGCCTCCTCGCTCGCCGACAATGGCTGAGAAGCTTGCGCTGGCCCCGCCGCAACCTCCGGTTCGGGAGCCGCGGCCTCTGGCCGTGCGGCTTCCTCCTCGACAGGCTCGGGCGCAGGCTCAAGCTCCTGCGGCTCCGGTAGAAATTCCGGCTCAGGCGCAGGCGCCTCGGCTTCCGCGACCAGTTCTACGGCTTCTACTTCCTCCTCGACGGGCTCTAGACCGCCAAGCTCCGCGGTCAAATCGAGGATATCCTCCTCCTCTTCTGCCGCTTCAACCGGCGCAGCTGCACCGCCGCTTAACACACGCGCGATGTCATTGATGATCTTGTCGTCGGCCTCGCTCTCAGCCTCGCCTTCGGAAAGCTCAAGAGCCTCGTCGTCATCTTGGCTTTGAGGTGCCGCGCTACGCTTTGCCGAATTCGACTCGTCATCCGAGATAATCCGACGAATAGAGGCTAGGATTTCCTCCATTGTCGGTTCAGGAGCACGCTCGGTACTGCTCATG
>DATFVO010000067.1:0-5913 GCA_035260265.1 Methyloceanibacter sp. | reverse complement strand
GTGGTGCGGGCGATCGAGATCGTCGAGCGGGCTCTCCATCGATTCGGGCCGCCCGTTTATGTCCGTCACGAAATTGTTCACAACCGGCACGTCGTCGAAAGTCTCAAGGCGAAAGGCGCACGTTTCGTCGAGGACCTTTCTGAGGTTCCTACGGGCGCGGTGACGATCTTTAGCGCGCATGGGGTTTCTCGCGCGGTCGAAGAGGATGCTGAGGCCCGCGATCTGGCTGTGCTCGATGCCGTCTGTCCGCTTGTCGCCAAGGTTCATCACGAAGGCCAGCGCTATATCGACCAGGGCCGCACTGTCATTCTGATCGGCCACGCTGGCCATCCCGAGATCGAGGGCACGATGGGCCAGCTCAAGGGAGAGGTGCATCTCATCCAACGCAAAGAAGAGGTCGACCAACTCGACATCCCCATCGATGCGCCGGTCGCCTACATCACACAGACGACACTGAGCGTTGACGACACGCGCGCGACCATAGAGGCGGTCAAGAAGCGCTTCAAAGATGTCGTCGGCCCCGAGACACGCGACATCTGCTACGCGACGCAGAATCGGCAGACGGCCGTGCGCGAGCTGGCAAGATTGGTCGACGTGATCCTCGTGGTCGGCGCGAGCAACAGCTCCAATTCGAATCGCCTGCGCGAGATCGGATCGGAGGCTGGCGTGCCAAGTTATCTCGTCGCTGATGGCAGCGCGTTGCAGCCCGAGTGGTTCAACGGCAAGACCACGGTCGGCCTCACCGCAGGCGCCTCAGCCCCGGAAGTGCTGGTCGACGACGTCATCGCGGCTCTGCGGCGCTTTGGCCCGGTGAAAGTGTCGACGCTTCCCGGAAAAGAAGAGAAGATCCAGTTCAGTCTTCCACGCGAGCTTTCCGAGCCCGAGCTCACATCGCGGAGATTGGCATAACGGGTCATGGGAATTCCTCTCGGGCAAGCCGTAGCAGTCGGAAGCTACATTCTCCGCCAGCATTTGCGTGGGCGGAAGCGCTACCCGCTCGTGCTGATGCTCGAGCCGCTGTTCCGCTGCAATCTCGCTTGCGCGGGCTGCGGAAAGATCGACTATCCGGATCCCATTCTCGATCAGCGCCTCTCGGTCGCTGACTGCATGCGAGCAATCGACGAATGCGGCGCGCCCGTGGTGGTGCTGGCCGGCGGTGAGCCGCTACTGCATCGGGAGCTTCCGGAGATCGTGGCGGGTGCGCTTGCTAAGAAGAAATATGTAACGGTCTGCACCAACGGCCTGCTGCTAGACAAGAAGCTCGACCAATACCGGCCGCATCGCCGTTTCAATTGGTCGGTGCATCTCGACGGCGACAAGGAGATGCACGACAAGTCGGTGTGCCGGTCGGGTGTCTACGATAAGGCGGTCGCCGCACTTCAATCCGCTAAGGCTAAGGGCTTCCGCGTCAACATCAACTGCACGCTATTCAGCGACGCTGAGCCAGAGCGCGTGGCGAGGTTCTTCGATCGCGTGGTTGAGCTCGGTACTGATGGCATTACCGTCTCGCCGGGTTACGCCTACGAGCGGGCGCCTGACCAGCAGCATTTCTTGAACCGCACCCGAACCAAGCAGCTCTTCCGCGACATCTTCAAAGCGCGGGGGCCGGGCAAATGGCCGCTGTTCCAATCGGGGTTGTTTCTCGATTTCCTCGCTGGCAACCAGACCTATGGCTGCACGCCTTGGGGCAACCCGACGCGAACCGTGTTCGGATGGCAGCGCCCCTGCTATCTGCTCGGCGAAGGGTACGCCAGGACCTTTGCCGAGCTCATGGAAGACACCGATTGGAACAGATACGGCACTGGCAATTACGAGAAGTGCGCCGACTGCATGGTGCATAGCGGCTTCGAGGCCTCGGCTGTCACCGACGCCGTCAAGCGGCCGTGGAAAGCCGCGAAGGTTGCGCTTGCCGGAATTAAGACCGAAGGACCGATGGCGCCCGAGATCCCGCTCAGCGGCCAACGGCCTGCAGAATATGTGTTCGCGCGGCACGTCCAGCAGAAACTAGCCGAGATCGAGGAAGCTGAAGCCAGGACCGAGAAGCCGGTGGCAGCGGAATAGCTCGGCCATGGCCCGGCGCGTGTCGGCTGCAAGACCAATCATCGCTAGGAGCTGATCCGGCGCTCGCGCCAACGAGGCGAGAACCGCCAACACATCGACTCTTCCGTCCTTGCCCATGCCGGCCAGCGCTGCCGGCGGTACTGCTCGCATGGCGGGATCAGCGATCACTCTGAGCGCGGCGAAGGGTAACCCGTGCTCCGTCGCGAGGCGCGCCGCGATGTGACTCTCCATGTCTGCCGCGCGGGCGCGCGTCTTCGTGTACAGCGCCTGTTTCTCTGCCAGACTTTGCAGAGGCCGGTCGACTCCCGTAATGGTTGCAAGCTCGGCACCGAGGGCAGCACGCAATCGTGCGGCCCATGTTTGGTCAGTTGGATAGCGAATGTCGCCATGCGCAATCTCGCGAGCGACGAGGCAAGTCCCAGGTCCGTTCCCTGGCGCAAGCCCAGCGGCAATACCAAAGCTGATGATGGCCTTGGCGCCTTGAGGAATTTCCTTCCGGATGAGCTGCTCTAGCCTGCCGCCATCGCCTCCTCCCGCGACGGCTCTGACCTGCGGGATTCGCGCGGCCACGCGCGCCTCTGCGCGAAGACCGGTCGCGGCGACAACAAAGCTTGGACTTTGCGCCTCGTCGCTCACATCCCGACCAGGACCGATATGGTGTTCGAGGCCCTCAGATTGCGATAGCGGGCAAGCGCCCATAGCGGGAAGAATTTCGCATAGCCGTGGTAGCGTAAATAGAAGACACGCGGGAAACCGGTCGCGGTGAAGCGCTGCTCGGCCCAAAACCCATCCGAACCCTGCCGCTCAAGAAGATAGTCGATGCCCCGCTTGACCGATGGGTGATCGACCTCGCCGGCTGCCATCAAGCCAAGCAACGCCCACGCGGTCTGCGATGCAGTGCTCGGGGCTGACTCATAGCCCTGATAGTCGAGCTTGTAGCTGTCACCGTCCTCGCCCCAGCCGCCGTCGGAATTCTGGATCGACACCAGCCATTCCACCGCGTTGCGGACCGGCGGCGAAGATGCGTCGAGCTGCGCGGCGTTGAGCGCGCAGAGCACAGACCAGGTACCGTAGATGTAGTTCATGCCCCAGCGGCCGTACCAGCTCCCGTCCTTCTCCTGGGTGCGCAGCAGATAGTCGATCGCCTTGTCGAGCGGCTGGCCCTCGCCCCTTCGGGCGCCAAGCTGGGCCAGCATCGACAGGCAGCGTGCAGTGACATCGGCCGTCGGAGGATCGAGCAGCGCGCCGTGATCGGCGAACGGAATCTGGTTCAGGTAGTAATATTCGTTGTCGGTGTCGAAGGCGGCAAAGCCGCCGTTCTCGCTTTGCATGCCAACGATCCATTCCTGTGCGCGGCCGATCGGCTCCGCGTATTTGCTGCGGTCGGGCCCGGGCAAGCGGGAGGTGGCGCGATCCATTGCCATGGCGACCACGGCCGTATCGTCGAGATCGGGGTAATGCGGATTGGCGTATTGGAACGCCCATCCGCCTGGACGAATACGGGGCCGCTGCGCGGCCCAGTCTCCCACCGTGTCGAACACCTGCAAAGGAGCGAGCCATTCCAGGCTCGCCAATGCGCGCTGCTCGCAATCCGTGCCATCGACCTCGAGCAGCGTGTGCGCCGTGAGCGCAGTGTCCCACACCGGCGACAAGCAAGGCTGGCAATAGGCTTCGTCGTCTTTCACGACCAGGAGCTTCTCGATTGCGCCCCTTGCCGTCCTAACCCGCCAATCGTCCTCGCCGTAGCCAAATGCATCGAACATCAGGAGCGAGTTCACCATCGCCGGGAAGATCGCGCCAAGTCCGTCTTCTCCATTGAGGCGGTCCGTCACGAACGCCTCTGCCCGCTCGATCGCGCGGGCGCGCGTGGTCTTGGGCATATAGGGCTCAACCGCTCGCAAAATACGGTCGATGCCGCCGAAGAACTGGGGCCAAGGCCAAGTCTGGTGCGCGCCCTTGGGCCAGTGCCGCACCCGATCTGGCGGCACTACGAAGAGCTCATCGATCCCAACTCCCCTAGGATTGCGCGCTTTCGGTTTGAGCGCATTTAGCACCATGAGCGGCACGAGCACGGTGCGCGCCCAGTAGGAGACCTTGTCGAGATGGAAGGGAAACCATGTCGGCAGCAGGATAATCTCCACCGGCATCACCGGCACTGCACGCCAAGGGACAGCGCCATAAAGCGCGAGCAGGTTGCGCGTGAACACATTGCTATTGGCGGCGCCACCCTTTGACCGGATCAGGCTCCGCGCCCGTGCCATATGCGGAGCTTCCGGAGAATCGCCGATCATCTTCAGCGCGAAATAGGCCTTCACGCTCGCGCTGACATCAGACCTGCCGTCGTAGAACAACGGCCAGCCGCCGTCCGCGGATTGAACGCGGCTGAGATAGCGCGCGATCTTCGCTTCGAGCTCTGCGTTGACGGGCTCGCCGCGATAGTGCCGCATCAGCACATATTCGGCCGGGATGGTCGCGTCAGCCTCTAGCTCGAAGACAAAATGGCCGTCGGGGCGCTGGAGCGCGCAAAGCGCCTTTGCCGCAGAGGCGATGGATGTATCGAGCGCGCCGATCTCGGCTTTTCGGCGGGTTTTCGGGCTAGCGGCTTTGAGCACGTCCGACGACATTTCACGCTCTTGCATCACCGTTTACCCTCGCGAGATGGGCGGCCTTGTTGCCCGACCTGATCGCGCCCTCGATGGTGGCAGGGAGGCCCGTCGCCGTCCAGTCGCCGGCGAGAAGGAGATTGCACCAAGGTGTCTCGGCTTGCGGCCGTTTCGCGTTCTCATCAGGCAACGCGGCAAACGTCGCGCGCCGTTCCTTGATGATGATCCAGGGCGGCATCTCGCTTCTCGCGCCGGTGATGGCGGCGATGTCCTCCCAGATTTTCTTCGCCAGTTGTTCGCGCGGAGCCTCGATCCATCGATCTGCGGCGCTGATCGTCGTAGAAAGCCGGCCCGGAAAGGCGAAGAGCCATTCCACCGTCCCGTTGATGATGCCCATGATCTTGGGCTGCGACTTCGGTGGGTCGACTTTGAAATGCGCGTTCACGATGGCCCGGAATTTGTTCGGCGTAGGCAGGGTCGGTGCCAGCAACGCAACCACGGAGGCCGGCACAGCGAGGATAACAATGTCGTTTAGCACAACCTCGACGACGTCCTCGCCGAAGTCGAGCGCACGGACGCGATCGTCGAGAAGGCCCAAGCGGCGCAGCTGATGGCTGAAGCGGAACTGCACGCCATTGCGCTCAAGAAAGACAATAGCAGGATCGATGAAAACCGACCCAAGCCCATCTTGTGCAATGAGGGGACGTGTAGCATCGCCGCCCCTGAGAAGCGTCTCGCGCAGGACAGCGCCAGCCAGGCGCGAGGACGCCTCTCGCGGCTCCGCATTCAACGCAGCTAGGAGCACAGGCCGCGAGAGTCGCTCATACAGCACGCCCTTGCAGTCGATGATCTCGCCGATGGGCCGGTCCACCCTAACGCCCAGGAGTCTCGCCAGCGAAAGATAGTCGGCCGCGCGCGTGCCAGGCACGCGTCGGCTCTTGGAAAAAATCCACCACGGAACAGGTCCATCGTTCGGACGGAGTATCCAGCGCTCGCCTGAGCCTAGATCGACAAAGGGAAATTCCGCCTGGGGCGGGCCAAGAAGCTTCCCCTCGCTGCCGATGGCTTTTAGAAATGCGAGCGCCGCGCGATTGGCCGAAAGCAGCAGGTGATTGCCGTTGTCTATGGTGAGGCCAAGGGCAGGTTCGAAATAAGAGCGGCAGCGGCCGCCGGCGTGGCGCGCAAGCTCGTGCACAACGATTTCGCGGCCGGTGCCGACCAGCCCGACCGCCGCGGCGAGCCCGGCGAG
>DATFVO010000066.1:0-7196 GCA_035260265.1 Methyloceanibacter sp. | reverse complement strand
CTACATCGATCCGCAAGGGAAGAAGCAGGAGGCCAAGCTCGAAGGCATCTGGTCGACTCTCGTACAGCACGAGATCGACCACCTTAACGGCGTGCTGTTTATCGACTATCTGTCGCGGCTCAAGCGCGACATGGTGGTGCGAAAGTTCACCAAACAGAAGCGAACCGAGAAGGCGCTGTAGTCGCGATGCTCCTCACGATCTCAATTGCGCTTGAAGTCGCGATCGCCGTCATCGCAGTGCTGGGGCCTTGAAGGGCCGGCCCTACCTCTATGGGCTCGCCTTCACCTTCGCGGTCTATGTCCTCTACGACCTCGGCCGGTTGCTCGGCTGGCATGCCGAGGGAGGCATCCTCTCCGTGCTCTTCCTTTTGGCGAGCGCGAGCGCGCTCTATGCTGTGTGGAGCCTCTACAAGGAAAAGCCCTAATTGCCGCAAAGGGGGCGGCGGTGACATAAGGGCTTATGTCACCTCTGCGTATCATCTTTATGGGCACGCCGGAGTTTGCCATCCCGACGCTTCACGCGATCCTCGATGCTGGCCATGAGGTGGTCGCAGTCTACACGCGGCCCCCGCGTGCCGCTGGCCGCGGCATGGCGCTACGCCCATCACCGGTGCAGCAAGCCGCCGAACAAGCCGGGCTCAACGTGTTGGCTCCTGCGCGGCTGAAGAGTCCCCAGGAGCAGGCCCATTTCGTCTCATTCAATGCCGGCGTCGCGGTCGTGGTGGCTTACGGGCTGATCCTGCCGAAGCCAATCCTCGATGCCCTGCGCCATGGTGCGCTCAATCTCCATGCCTCGCTGCTGCCGCGCTGGCGCGGCGCGGCGCCCATCAACCGCGCCATCATGGCTGGCGACACCGAGACTGGCGTCGCGGTGATGCGCATCACCGAAGGTCTCGATGCTGGCCCGGTCTGCCTCACAGCCCGCGCGTCCATCGGTGCAGACGAGACTGCTGGCGAGCTGCACGATGCGCTCGCGACCCGCGGGGCGAGGTTAATGGTGCATGCGCTCTCAGCCCTTAAGCGGGACGCGCTCGATTGCCGGCCGCAGGCAGAGGGCGGCGTTACTTACGCCGAAAAAATCGATCCGGCAGAGACGCGCATCGACTGGTCGCGTCCAGCGCGCGACGTGCACAATCTGATCCGCGGGCTTTCGCCTTATCCCAGCGCCTGGTTCGACATCGACCTAAAGGGCGAGCGCGAACGCATCAAGGCGCTCCGCTCGACGCTTGCCGAGGGCAGCGGCGCTCCCGGCACTCTTCTCGATGACAATCTCACCATTGCTTGCGGGGAGGGGGCGGTACGTCTCGTTGAAGTGCAGCGCGCCGGCAAGCGTCCGATGGGTGCGGAAGATTTCCTCCGGGGTGTGGCGCTCACGCCTGGGACGGTCCTCGGTTAGCGCCGATGCACCGCTACATGCTCACTCTCGAATATGACGGGACACCCTTCGTCGGCTGGCAGATGCAGGAGAATGGACCTTCGGTGCAGGGTCGCCTCATCGAAGCCGTTAAGGCCTTCTCTGGCGAGGACGTTATCCCGCGCGGGGCAGGACGGACAGATGCAGGCGTGCATGCGCTAGGCCAAGTCTCCCATTTCGATCTCGCCAAGGACTGGGAGCCCGACAAAGTGCGCGACGCGCTGAACGCGCAGCTGAGACCTGACCCGATCAGCGTGCTTAATTGCGAGCGTGCCGCTGAGGACTTCGACGCCCGCTTCTCTGCCAAGGCGCGGCACTACCTCTACCGCATTGTCGACCGCCGCGCACCGCTTGCGCTTGAGCGCAATCGCGCCTGGGGTGTATTCCGCCCCCTCGATGCCGAGGCGATGCACGAGGCCGCGCGAACTCTCATCGGCAATCATGACTTCACCACCTTCCGCTCGACCGAATGCCAGGCGCCATCGCCAGTGAAAACGCTCGACCGCCTCGAAATATCCCGCCACGGCGAGGTCATCCGCATCGAGGTCTCGGCTCGGTCATTTCTGCATAACCAGGTGCGCTCGATGGTCGGCTCCTTGAAGCTCGTGGGCGATGGGAGGTGGACGGAGCGCGACCTCAAGCAAGCCCTCGAAGCCCGCGATCGGAACGCCTGCGGGCCGGTCGCGCCTCCTTGCGGTCTTTACCTTGTAAAGGTCGATTACTAAGTAAGTGCTGCGGGGCGGCTTCGCCTTCAAGAACAACCAGCATTGCCCCAAGCTTGCGGCAGCTTGGCTTCGAGTGATTGAGAACCACGATGTCACCCTGTTGCAGCTCACCCAGGAGCTGAAGGCCTTCGACGACAAGGCGCCCGAGTACGACTGGGCCATGGTCTATTATGCAGGCCATGGCATCGAAGTCGGCAGCGTGAACTATCTCATTCCGGTCGACGCAGAGCTCGCCACTTCGACGCATGTCCACGACGAGGCAATGCCGCTCGACCGCGTCCTGACCAAGGGCGCGAAGAAGCTCCGCCTCGTCATTCTCGATGCCTGCCGCGAGAATCCCTTCGCCGCCAAGATGGCGAGCGCGTGCTCCACACGCTCGATCGGCCGCGGTCTCGCGCGCGTCGAGCCTGAAGCCGGCGTGCTCGTCGCCGGCCAAGGACGGACGGTGGCGCAGGACGGCGATGGGCTGAACAGCCCGTTTGCCCAAAGCCTGCTTGAGCATCTCGGCGAGGCTGGGCTTGAGATCAACATGCTGTTCCGCCACATGCATGACGACATGAAGGCGAGGACTGCCGGCCAGCAGGAGCCCTTCACCTTCGGCGCTTTGCCGGCCGAAGCCCTGTTCTTCAAAGCGGCAAGCCAGTAACCCCTCGCATATCAAGATCGTCATGGCCGGGCTTGCCTCGGCAATCAATTGATTTCGCCAGCGGCACCGTCCTTAAAGTGTGGTGTCCGGCCCAAGGCTGGGCATGACAGAGTCTGACTAAGGCGGAACCTCTCCCTTCCCCTCAGGACGCGGCATTAGAGCCGCATGGCCAGCCAAGCATGGCCAAGCCGCTGAAATTCCTTTACCTGATCTGCCGCAAGAGGGGCACGGGGGAGAGGGACATGACAGCGCGTGAGACTGCATGATCAGACGCATTGCCACGGTCGGCGGGCTCACGCTCGTCTCGCGCCTCACCGGGTTCCTGCGCGACGTCGTGATGGCGGCAGTGCTTGGCGCGGGGCCCCTGGCTGACGCCTTCTTCGTGGCGTTCAGGCTTCCCAATCACTTCCGCGCCATCTTCGCCGAGGGCGCCTTCGCCGCGGCCTTCGTACCGGCTTACGCGCGCACGCTCCAGCAGGCAGGGCTTCCAGCCGCCAAGCTGTTCGCCGACCAGATCGGCGCTGCGCTCATCACCATCAACCTCGTGCTGCTCGCCATCGCCATGATCTTCACCCCAGAGGTCGTCAGCGTGCTTGCCCCGGGACTAGACCCGATGCGCTTCGATCTCGCCGTGGCACTCACCCGCATCACCTTCCCTTATCTCGCGCTCGTATCGATCGAGACTCTGTTCGCCGGCATCCTCAACGCCAACAACCGCTTCGCCGCCGCAGCCGGCGCGCCGATCCTCCTCAACCTTTCGATCGTCACGACGCTTCTGCTGACGCCGTTCTTTCAGGATGCCGGCCACGCTGCGGCCTGGGGCGTGCTGCTCGCAGGTGTCGCCATTGTGCTCGTCGTGGGAGGCGATGCCGAAGCGCACGACGTGGGCATCAGGTTCCGCATGCCGCGGCTCGACGAGCCGACGCGCAAGTTTCTGAAAGCGCTGGGACCAGCCATCATCGGCGCTGGCGGCGTGCAGCTTGCGCTGTTCGCCGACACGCTGATCGCCTCGTACCTGCCGACAGGCGCGTTGTCGGCGCTCTATTACGCCGACCGCATCAATCAGCTCCCCATCGGCGTGGTCGGCATCGCCGTCGGCACGGTGCTACTGCCAGAGATGTCGCGCAGGCTCGCGGCGGGAGACGAAAGGGGCGCTGCTTCGGCGCAGGCGCGCGGCATTCAGCTTGCGCTCCTCCTCACCATGCCTTGCGCGGTCAGCGCCATCGTCGTTCCCGACCTCATCATGCGCGCGCTGTTCGAGCGCGGCGCCTTCACTGCGGAGAATGCCGCCGCCGCCGGAGCGACGCTTGCCGCCTATTCGTTCGGGCTGCTTCCCTTCGTTCTGTTGCGCAGCTTCACTGCGCCGTTCTATGCTCGCGGCGATACAGCCACGCCGGTCAAGGCTGCGCTGCTCGCCGCTGGCATCAACGTGCTGCTCAAGATACTGCTCATGGGCCATCTCGCGCAGGTTGGCTTGGCGGCCGCGACGTCCGTCGGCGCGTGGATCAACTTAAGCCTGCTTGCCTTCTTTGCGCGCCGCCAAGACTTCGCCGTTTCCGGCACGGCTATCGGGAGGCCAGTGGTGATGCTCGCCCTCTCTGGCGCGATCTTGGGCGCGGCGCTTGTTGCCGGCGCCTATGGGCTTGAGCGCGCGCTTGCCCATATGGCGCATTTCCGTGAGGAGACGGTCCTCGCCATTCTGATTGTTTGGGGCATGCTCGTTTACGGCGGCGCCGTGCTCGCCCTCCTCGGGCAGAAATGGTTCATGAGCCTGCTCCGGGATGTCGGCGCGGCGGCCGATACCAAGGCTCCGGCCTTGCTTCCGGCGCCGGACCCGACCGATGACTCTGCAGCCTTGCCGGACTCTGAGCCACCGCCGCGGGTCTAGATTGAGCTACAGCGTCCTAAGATCGACCAGTTCGACGGCTTCTGCGTCGATTGGCCTGCCGAGAAAGACGGCGCCGACTCGAGCGAAGCGCTCTGGCGAATCGGTCGCGAAAATGCGGGCCGTGCCGCCGTTAGCCTTGGACGTGCTGCCAAGGCTGCCGCTCGCAAGCGCATCGGCAACGGCAAGTGCCGTCGTCTCGGCCGAATCCACGAGCGCCACGTTGCTGCCGATGATCTTGCGGATCGTATCTGCCAGCACCGGGAAATGCGTGCAGCCGAGCACGAGCGTGTCGGGCGCGGATGGCCCGCTGAACAGCGGCGCAAGATAATGCTCGGCTGCAGCGCGGGTGGCGGGAGAATCGGTCCAGCCCTCCTCGGCGAGCGCAACGAAGAGCTGGCAGGGCTGCTGCACCACCTTGATATCGCCGTTGAGCGCGGCGATGACGCGGACGTAGGCGGCGCCCTTCACCGTGCCCTCGGTTGCGATCACCGCGATATGGTTGTTGCGGGTAGCTGCGACGCCTGCCCGCGCGCCAGGCTCGATCACGCCGATCACCGGCACCGGCGACAGGGCCTTTGCCAAGGGGCCCAGCGCCACGGCAGAGGCGGTGTTGCAGGCGATCACCACCATCTTCACGCCCTCGGATACAAGGAGGCGGGTAGCCTGGAGCGTATAGGCCTGTACGGTCTCAGGGCTCTTGGTGCCGTAAGGAAGCCGTGCGGTATCGCCGAGATAGACGAACCGCTCGCAGGGCAGCCGCGCAAGCAGCGCGCGCAGGACCGTCAGTCCACCCATCCCGGAATCGAACACGCCGATCGGCCGGTCGTCACCCGGCATCGGTTCCCCCGAACGTCTCGAAATAGAGCTCGATGAAGCGCCGGTAGATGGCGGTGAGCTGCTCGAGGTCGGCAAGGGCTACGTTCTCGTCGGCCTTGTGGGTCGTTTCGGTCAAGAGACCGAACTCGATGACCGGGCAGTAGTCCTTGATGTAGCGCGCGTCGGACGTGCCGCCGCCAGTGTCGAGCGAGGGCGTGAGGCCGGTGATCTCGCGCACTGCCTCGCTTAGGATCGCGTCGAGCGGTCCGGGCTCGGTGAGGAAGTTGTGGCTCGGCGGCTCGAACTCGAAGCTGAAGTTGAGATTGCTGCCAGAGAGCGCAAGCGCGACTTGCTCGCGCAAGAAGGCTTCGAGCGAGGAAGGCGAGTGCTTGTCGTTGTAGCGGATGTTGAGTCGCGCCTCGGCCTGAGCCGGAATCAGATTCACGGTCGGATTGCCGACGTCGATGCTGGTCACTTCGAGATTAGACGGCGAGAAATGCGCGCTGCCATAGTCGAGCGGAGCGTCATAGAGGCGGGCGAGAACGCGGACCAGCCCCTTCACCGGGTTGCTGGCAAGATGCGGGTAGGCGACGTGGCCCTGCACGCCGGTGACTTTGAGTTTGGCATTCAGGCTGCCGCGCCGGCCGATCTTGATCGCCTCTCCAAGCCGTTTCGCGTTGGTCGGCTCGCCGACCAGGCAATGGTCCGGGCGTTCGGCGTGTTCCTTCATCCATTGCAGCACCTTTCGCGTGCCGTTGATCGCCACGCCCTCCTCATCGCCGGTGATGAGCAGGCTGATGGTGCCGTCAATGTCCCGACCTCGCGCCTTGGCGTAATCAAGAACGGCTGCGGCGAAACAGGCGATTGCCCCCTTCATGTCGGATGCGCCTCTGCCATAGAGCCGGCCATCGGCGATCTCTGCGGCGAAAGGGGGATGGCTCCACAGCTTCACGTCACCTGGCGGCACGACGTCGGTATGCCCAGCAAAGCAAAGATGCGGCGGGCCATCGCCGATGCGCGCAAACAGATTGTCGATCCGCGGCGACCCGTGGTCGTTGAAGGTTAGGCGCTCGACGGCAAAGCGAGCCGGTTTCAGCGCCTCGGCGAGCGTGTCGAGGGCGCCTGCGTCGGCCGGCGTCACGCTTTCGCAGCGGATCAAGCTTTGCGCGATCGCGACGGCCTTATCGCCGATGGTGCTCATTGCGCAGGCAAAATGACGAGTGCCATCCGGCGTGGCAAGTCCAACCACGCCATCACGGCTTCACGAGTGGATGACGATGATCTCGCCTCGCGCGGAAGCGCGGAAGACCATCGCCTGGGAATGGCCGTTCTATCGCACGGCAGCCAAGGGATCTCCGCCGAAGCGGTTGGGCCCTGGCGTGCCCTTGAGGATGCCGAGATCGATCAGGAACCAGAGGCCGACGCCCATTGTGACCAACGTGCAAATCCAGCCGAGCGCGTTGGGCTGGTTCGGCGTTCCGGTAAGCCCGAACGCCTGCAACAGGCTCGCGATCAGGACCGGGATCAGGCCGTATAGGGCGGTGACGCCAGGCTTGTCGCGGTCCTGGAAGCGCTTAGCCGCCACCGCATATCCCGGGTAGAACAGGGCGATGGTGACAAGGGCCACCAATATGGCGCCAAGGGTAGAGGATCCGAAGATAGCGCCAATGATGAAGCCGGCCACGATGCTGACGATGGCGAGGATGA
>DATFVO010000065.1:0-2577 GCA_035260265.1 Methyloceanibacter sp. | reverse complement strand
CCGACCCATTTGAACTTCGGCAGCTCCGCCGCCTTCGGGCTCAGAGGCTCCGGCACCAGCTTGAATGGGGGGATCTTGATCGTCATGGTGGCGCGACGGGTGGCCGCTGAGCACGTAGCGGGGCCTACTGGCAGAACGCGGCGCCCTGATGTCGGTCGGGTGCGGTACCGCCATCTGCGCACGGACCAGGGGAGGCGGCTACTCCGAGAAAGATGCGCCGCTGAACGGGTCGCGGCAGCCGAACCGGGCAGCCTCGAACGATGGCCTCCTGCCGAACGCGGCATAGAAGGATACGCTGCCTTCGAAAATGGCCCGATAGAAGAATACGCCGTCGCCGAACACGCTGCCACCGAAGCGCGCCTCGTCGTGGAAACGCGCGCCATCGAAGGCGGACGCCGGCTCCAATCGACGTGCCCTCGAAGGCGGCGCTCTCGCCGAACGTGGCGTTGCTGAAGTTCACGCGTCTGCTGATCCGTGCGCCAGAGAAGGCGCTCGCAAAGCCGAACAAGGCCTCGGCAAGGTCGACGCTCTCCTCGATACGGGCGAAGGTGAACGATGCCCAGCGGCCAAACACGGCCCCGCGAAACGATGCTCCGGCCTCGATCCGGGCGTCGTCGAACCCGGTGCGGTCGCCGAAGGTGGCGCGGTCGAAGCGGGTGCCTGGCGGGATGTGTGCGCCCCTGAAGTCGGCGCCTCCGGGAAACCGCATATCGGTGAAATCGGTGCCGGCCTCGATCGTCGCCTCCTAGAAACCCGCCCGCGCCAGCAAGAGCACGTCGGCGGTCAGGAAGCCTGGCGTGTACGGCGGCATCTTATCCGACCATGTACGGCTCCCGGGCAGGGAGATCTCCCAATGGCCGGGCTTTAGATAGCGCCACGATGATGGCGGAGGTCCGGTCCGCCCAGGCATCACAAGCCGCCCTCGCGGCCTTCAACCTCTCGAGCGTTGCCTCGCGCCGCGCCGCCTGGAACTCAGTCTGCCATCGTCGCGTGACCTCGTTTCCCCCCTGGTCGACGTGGACGAGCTTCCATTGTTGACGGTCCACCAGGTCCCATCGCCGCTCCCAAAGCCCCCTCGCCCAGGGATTGAGGGCCAGCAGCTCCTCCTGCCAATCCTTGACATCGATCATTGGCGCACTGCCACGGGCATCAGCAGGCCCCTGGCTTGTCACCGTCGGTTGGTGGTCCGGCGGCTGCCAGCGAGGACCGCGCCCGCACGAATCGTCGTCCGAGCAGACAGCTAGGAGGATTGGTGCCACTGCCGCTGCAGCGCGCTTGCCGGTCACGGCTTATATTCCACGAGCGTGTGGTCCTCGCACGCCAATTCCTCGTCAAGGATAGCGGCAATGGTCGTCCAATTGCCTTTGGCCAAGCCCGCGCCAATCTTCGGGTAGCCGATGGCACAGCCGGAATACGACTCTTTCATCCGGCGCATGACCGAGCGCACGGCATCGTAGTCCACCAGCACGCCCGAGCCGCGCCAATGGAACTGCGTATAGCCATTGACGATGGTGAGCTTGCGTCCCTTGCGCTCGAC
This sequence comes from Methyloceanibacter sp., assembly GCA_035260265.1. Lineage (GTDB taxonomy): Bacteria > Pseudomonadota > Alphaproteobacteria > Rhizobiales > Methyloligellaceae > Methyloceanibacter. The sequence goes on along the minus strand of DATFVO010000065.1, from coordinate 1,040 downwards.
GGTGGCCGCGGACAGCGACCCTAGCTTGGCGCGGCTGCCCTTCGCCGTCGCCAGGTCCGCCTTGTGGGCCTCGGGGAAGACCTGCTTGATCGTCTTCGCGATGCCGGCGCCCATCGCGCATTGGCAGTTGCAGCCGTGGACGATGACCTCGAAGCGGCCGTCGAGTGCCAGCTTTACGAGGTCGCCGCGTATGACTTTCACTGGGCCCCCTTTTTCCTGGCGGATACCGCACCCAGCCTATGCCATCACCTTGAGAACGGGCGAGTCGCGAAAGACCTTCTTCAGCGCGGCTGCCAAGCTCTCCCATTGCTCGCCTGAGAGGCCAAGCGCGACGTGAAATCCCTCGATCTCCTTGCGCCGGTCGATAAGCTTGGACAGGTCGACGTCGAGGCGGTCCCGCCCCGGGGTGCAGGCCTTGATGCAGTCGTAGCCTCCGTTGATCTGGTCGCGGTACTCCAGGTAGACGCCCCAATCCTCCTCCTCCTCGTCGTCCAGGCCGCGGCTGAAGATCAGGTACTACCACGCCATCTTCTTCGTCGGTCCCCGATTCGTCCGCTGTGAAGGCACGTACATCTTACGCCTCCGTCCGTTCACACCAGCGACCTGCGTGTCCCGTCCGCCTCTACAAAATGCAAAATGCTATCGCTCCAGCGCGGCGGGCTCGGCGGGAGTATGGAATCCGCTGGAAAGAGCGTTGGCTTGCTCCACTCAATAGGCACCTCGTCGCCGAGCCTGGGCGGCACACCGCATTCGAAGAAATCCATCAGCAACGACAGTGCGGCGTCGCGCGGTAGGGTTGCATGCCGTGGGCACTCCCACGGTCCGATCCACTCGGACGCGCCGCAGCCTCGCTTCGAGAGTGGACTCGACGTGGATGCATCAGTCTATGCGCAGGGGATGGACAGGAGCATGGCAGGTGCCGACAATCACGGTGGTGATATTCTGGCCCGATAGTGCCGATTCAGCCGCGGCACGCCCTGGATTGGTCGTCTTCGCGCGGCTAATTGGGCAACAGCGCAAGACCTGCAGGAGGCAAGATG
>DATFVO010000064.1:0-2812 GCA_035260265.1 Methyloceanibacter sp. | reverse complement strand
TGGTCGTCCAACGTTCGCCAGCGGGTTAATCTCTATGATGCCACGCCCGACAGACCAGACGAACAGCCGGTGCAAATGACTATGCACCCGCCGCGCCATGGTGACGGTTCCACGGTCCGCGATGGCATCAATTATGTCGAGACAGTCGCGCTTACCAATTCCACTGATCGGTCGATGCTGCCACTTGGGAAGCACATACTTCCTGAACCGGCTCGCGGTGACATGCCTTGTCCGGTTCTCGGCCTGATCGCGCTTTAACCACTCCTCGAACACGCCATTGAAGTCTACTGCGCCTCCCGCATCGGGGTGAGCAGGATCACGTCCAGCGCGAACCCGGTCACGCGCTTTGCGCCAAGCGTCATGCGCCGCCTCCACCGACATAGTGGGATAGAGGTCAAACGTCATGCGCTTTAGCTTGCCGCCGAAGCGGTAGTAATATCCCCAAGACTTGCGGCCAGTGTGCGAGCAACGGAGATGCAGACCGGGAAAGCTGCTATCGAAGTGGTCAACCTGGCCCTTAGCGACTTTGAATCGCTTGGCGGCGGCGTCGGTGATTGATCTGTGCTTGGGCAATCCTAGATAACAGCTAGGTAACGAATTTCTGGAGTATACCCCGTTACCTGGCGTTAGACAACGTTATGCCTATTTGGCTGTATCCTCGGCAATGCAAGGCTTTTACGGGGGAATCACGTTAGGAGACGTGATGCTATGAAAACCAACGTGTTGTGTATTTATTGGACCGAGAACCCCGATTTGCGGCATTCTCGGGCCCCCGCAGACAACCGAGTGACCCCCATGAGTCTCGTCCGCATCCTCATTAGGATTTCCGCCCTCTTGCCCACCCTTACCTTGGGCTGGCGGGCACGGCGAGGAAACGCTCACGCCCGAGCAGTCGTAGAATCGGCGTTGGCATGACTTACGACCTCGTCGTCATCGGCACAGGTCCTGGCGGCTATGTCGCCGCCATTCGTGCGGCTCAGCTCGGCATGAAGGTCGCCGTGGTGGAGAAGCGCGCTACTCATGGCGGCACCTGTCTCAATGTCGGCTGCATCCCGTCGAAGGCGTTGCTGCACGCGAGCGAACGCTATGCGGAAGCCGCTGACGGCTTCGCCGGCATGGGCATCAAGGTAAGGCCCGAGCTCGACCTCGCTGCCATGCTCGCCTTCAAGGACGCTGGCGTGAAAGGCAATGTCGACGGCGTCGCCTTCCTGCTGCGTAAGCACAAGATCGATTATTTCCACGGTCGGGGTCGTATCCTTGGGCCCGGCAAGGTTGAGGTCACGTTCATCAGCGGCGAAAAGCAGTCGGTCGAAGCGAAGGCCATCGCCATAGCCACCGGCTCCAAGGTGGCTGCCCTGCCAGGCATTGCGATTGACGAGAAGCGCATCGTCTCATCGACCGGAGCCTTGTCTTTGCCGAGGGTGCCGAAGCGGCTCGTCGTCATCGGTGCGGGCTATATCGGACTAGAGCTCGGCTCGGTCTGGTCGCGGCTGGGCTCGGAGGTCACCGTGGTCGAGATGCTAGACCGCGTCGCGCCGGGCCTAGACAGCGAAGTGGCGAAGCAGCTTCAGCGTGCGCTGACCAAGCAAGGCCTTGCCTTCAGGCTTGGCACCAAGGTTGTCGGCGTCGATAGCAAGGGGGCGAGCCTCAGGCTCACGCTCGAGTCAGCCGCCGGCGGCAGGTCCGAGGAGCTTGAGACCGACATGGTGCTCGTTGCTGTCGGCCGCATTCCCAATACCGAGGGTCTCGGTTTGGCGGAGGTCGGCGTCAAGACCGACAATCGCGGGCGGATCGTCGTCGACGGGAAATTCGCGACCAACGTCCCCGGTATTTACGCCATCGGCGATGTCATCAAAGGCCTGATGCTCGCGCACAAGGCAGAGGAGGAGGGCGTCGCACTCGCCGAGATCCTAGCGGGCCAGGCCGGCCACGTGAACTACGACGTGATCCCGAGCGTCATCTATACCGCGCCCGAGGTGGCCTCGGTCGGCAAGAGCGAGGAGGAGCTGAAGGAGGCGCGCATCGACTACAAGGTCGGCAAGTTCCCCTTCACCGCCAATGGGCGCGCCAAGGTCAACTGCACCACTGAAGGCTTCGTCAAGATTCTCGCCGAGGCCGACACCGACCGCGTGCTCGGCGTGCATATTATCGGCGCCGATGCCGGTACCATGATCGCCGAGGCCGCCGTGCTGATGGAGTTCGGCGGCTCGGCCGAGGACCTGGCTCGCACCTGCCACGCGCATCCGACCCTCAACGAGGCAGTCAAGGAGGCCGCGCTCACCGTGGACAAGCGCGCAATCCATATGTGACGCGCGGGTCAGCGCCCGGAACGGCGCCTGCACCGCCGACGTTTAACGTGCGAGGAGGACGAGTTCATGGGCGAATTCGTCAAGGCGGCGAGCACGAGCGAGGTCGCTCTAGGCCAATCGCACCTCGTGGTGCTGAAGGGCAAAGAGATCGTCCTGTTCAATATCGACGGCGAGTTCTTTGCGCTCGACAATCTCTGCACGCACGAGGAAGGACCCCTTGCCGAGGGCGAGGTCCAAGGCCACGAAGTGACCTGCCCGTGGCATGGCGCGAAATTTGACATCCGGACGGGCGAGGTACTGTGCGATCCAGCCTATGAAGCTGTAGCCCGCCACAATGTGCGCGTCACCGGTACCGACATCGAGGTCGAGATCTAGCGAAGCGACCGTCCGGTGTCGGCCAGCACCGATACGATGAGGGCGGCGAAGCCGGCAAGCTCCAACAGCGAAATGACTGCGTGGCCCCACTCCCAGCGAGCGCGGTAGGCGGTCCAGTCCGAAGGCAC
>DATFVO010000063.1:0-4143 GCA_035260265.1 Methyloceanibacter sp. | reverse complement strand
TTTTTTGCGCCCGCCTTCCCTCTGCGGCAAGAAAAAAGCTTGATCGTGGCCTAGGTTGCGACGCATTTACCCACGAGTTTCGGCTGGTCTTTTTCCCTGCCAAGCTGGCCGTATAATCGGCCTTCTGGTCAGACAACCTCAACCAATTCGGTGCTACCTTTCGAAATCCGTTAACCGAGATTCCAGGCCTGAGAGGATGATGCTTGCTTCGAACTTGGCGCGGTACGCGCGAGACCACGCACGTGCCCTTCACCCCTGCTCGGCCCGGAGCCTTTGGCGTTCGCTTGCGCTCCTTCTCCTCCTGGGTCTCGGCACAACTCCCGCCCACGCCGATCTCAAGCTCTGCAATACGACGGCAAGCCGAGTCGGCGTCTCGATCGGATACAAGGACGCCGAAGGCTGGGCCACCGAAGGATGGTGGAACATCGCCTCGCACACTTGCGAGACCTTGCTTAAGGGCGTGCTGATCGGACGCTTCTATTATATCCACGCCGTTGACTACGACCGCGGCGGCGAGTGGGCCGGCAATCTCTTTATGTGCACCGACGACAAGTCTTTCACCATCCGCGACACCAAGGACTGCGTGAAGCGCGGCTACAAGAAGACCGGCTTCTTCGAAGTCGACACCGGCGAGGAGCGCGACTGGACCGTTCGCCTCACTGATCCCGAGGGCGAAGCGAAGTCGCAATGAGGCGCAATCGCCGGGTCAAGATCGTCGCCACGCTCGGTCCTGCCTCCAACAACGAAGAAACGATGCGCCGCCTGTTCGAAGCAGGCGCGGACGTGTTTCGCGTCAATATGAGTCATGCGACCCATGACGGGTTACGCGACATCCATGCCATCGTGCGCAAGCTCGAGCTCGAGTTCGCCCGGCCGATCGGCATCCTAGTCGACCTGCAAGGACCAAAGCTTCGCATCGGCAAGTTCGAATCCGGTGCGATCAGGCTGACCGGGGGCGACGTGCTGAGCTTCACGCGGCGCGAGTCGGTTGGCGGCCTGGGCCGTGTGCACCTGCCACATCCCGAGATCTTCCAGGCGGTGCGGCCAGGGCACACCATACTGATGGATGACGGCAAGTTCAGGCTTCGCGTCATCGAGGCAAGCGACGTGAGGATCGACGCCGAGGTCATGACGAGCGGCGTGCTTGGCAGCCGCAAGGGCATCAGCCTGCCAGATACCGTGCTCCCGTTCGGCGCCATGACCGAGAAGGACCGCGCCGACATGGAGTTTGCCATGTCGCTCGGCGTCGCCTGGGTTGCGCTGTCCTTCGTGCAGCGCGCCGAGGACATCGCCGAGGCGCGCAAGCTCGCGCGTGGCCGATCCTCGATCATGGCCAAGATCGAGAAGCCCTCGGCACTCAATCATCTCAAGGAGATCATCGATCTTGCCGACGCCATCATGGTGGCGCGCGGAGATCTTGGCGTCGAGATGCCGGTCGAGAAGGTGCCTGGGCTGCAGAAGCAGATCACCCGCGCGGCGCGCAATGCCGGCAAGCCGGTGGTGGTCGCGACCCAGATGCTCGAATCGATGATCTACGCGCCGGCTCCGACCAGGGCCGAGGTGTCGGACGTCGCCACGGCTGTGTTCGAAGGGGCCGACGCCGTCATGCTCTCTGCCGAATCGGCGGTCGGCAAATATCCCGTGCAGGCGGTGGAAACCATGGACCGGGTGGCACAGGAGGTCGAGCGCGATCCGCTCTACGACGCGATCATCCATGCCCAGAGAATCGGACCTGAGGCAACCGGCGCCGATGCGATCTCTGCGGCGGCGCGAACGGTGGCCGAGACGCTGAATCTCGCGGCCATCGTCTGCTACACGGCCTCGGGCGCGACCAGCCTCAGAGCCGCCCGCGAGCGCCCTCAGCAGCCGATCATCGCCTTGACGCCGATTCCGGCGACGGGGCGGAAGCTTGCTCTGGTGTGGGGGCTTCACTGCGTTCTCACAGACGACCCGCGCGATCTGGACGACATGGTCGCCAAGGCCTGCCGCATCGCCTATCAGGAAGGCTTCGCCCTGCCCGGCCAGCGGGTGATCATCTCCGCCGGCGTGCCATTGGGCACTCCAGGCGCGACCAACCTGCTGCGCATCGCTTTCGTCGGCGACGAGACGGAAGACTACTAGGACGCTTGCTCGGCGGCTAAGAGTTCAGATGTCTTGGCCCTCGACCTTTCGGGACAGGGATTCGACCGCCTGGCGCGCATCGTCGAGAAACGGATTGACTTCGAGCGCCTTGCGGAAGGCCTGCAAGGCTTCCTTCTTGGCGCCGAGCGCTTGCAGAACCACTCCGAGATCGTTGATCGCGTTGTAGTGCTTGGGGTCGATGTCGAGCGCATGCCTGAGATCGGCGAGCGCAAGTTCGTAGTCCTTCTGAAGATAGTGAACCGTGGCCCGCCGGTGCCACGCTTCGGCGTCGTCAGGCGCGAGCTCCACGGTTGCATCGAGAATCTCGAGGGCGAGGTCGAGATCGGATTCCTTGATGAAGCGATCCGCCCGAGCCATCAGCAGATCTACAGTGTCGCTGCCCGATAAAAGCCATAGCTCTTGGATGGTCTCAGTGATCGGCGAAGCGTCGTGCGCATCGTGCGCGCTCTTAAGCTCATCGTAGAGTCTGGCGAGCATCTTCGGCCGTTCGACCGGGTCGGAAAGCGGCAGGTTGTCGGTCGAGAGATTGAGCTTGTCGCGCTTGCTCTCTTCGGTCGAACGGGGCGCCGGTCCCTCACCGCCGTCCTTCTTGGCATCGGGCTTGGCCGCTTGATCAGGCGGCGACTTACCGGGCGACATCTCATCGGGCGCCATCTCGTCAGGCTCAATGAGGTCGGGCTCAGCTTGGCCAGGCGGCGCACCTTCGAGCTCTTCAACCCCAGGCGGTTGGGATTGCTGGGCGAAGGCTTCAGGGCGCGGCGCGGTCAACGCGACGCAGGCAAGTGGCAGCGCGGCAAGACAGAGCGATAACGGCCCGCAAGGCTTCAGCCAGAACCTTGGGCCCGGCCACATCGTGAGACTAGCCCTGGCGGGCCTTGTAGCGGCGATTGGTCTTGTTGATGACGTAGAGCCGGCCCCGGCGCCTCACCACGCGGTTGCTGCGATGGCGCTTGCGCAGAGCCCGGAGCGAATTCTTGATCTTCATGGCAAAGCATCCATCGTTGCCGGAGGGGATTTGGCACCTGGCGATAAGCGCAGGAGCCGGGCGGACCATAAAAAGCGCCGCTTCCGGTGTCAACGCGCCTCTCCCAATAGGGTGCGACCAAAGCGGGCGGTAACGGCCGGGTTGACAGAGGCAGCCGCTGCGCATACAGTTAACCATATGGTTAAGTATAAAGACACCGCTCTCGACCGCACCTTTGCCGCGCTTGCCGACCCGACGCGCCGAGCCCTTCTCGCGCAACTAGAGCTTCGCGAGCACGTTTCGGTCAGCGAGCTTGCCCGGCCATTCCCCGTGTCGCTGCCGGCCATCATGAAGCATCTCGACGTTCTGTCCGACGCCGGCCTCATCGCGCGGACAAAAACCGGCCGCACCGTGTCCTGCCGGCTCGCCGCGGCCCCCATGCAGGAGGCTGTGGGCTGGCTCAATCGCTATCAGCGCTTCTGGTCCGAGCGCCTCGACCGCCTTGCTGCCTTCCTGGAGGAGGATGAGTCATGTCAGTCCAACCTGCCGTCGCCCCGAGGCCCAGCCTCGCCCTCAAACGTTGCCTCAATGCGCCGCCGGAAAAAGTCTTCGCCGCGTGGACCGAGCCCGAAAAAATCGTGAAGTGGTTCGGCCCTGACGCAGGGCCGGTGAAGCAGGCTTCCGCCGACGCGCGCGTCGGCGGAAGCTACGCGGTCGAGTTCAGCACAGAGGACGGTGAGCAGCACCACGTCAGCGGCGTCTACCGCGAGGTGGTGCCCAACCAGAAGCTCGTGTTCACCTGGGCATGGCGCACCATGCCAGAGCGCGAGTCGCTTGTGACCGTTCTGATCAAGCCTGACGGCACGGGATCGATCCTCACCTTGATTCACGAGCAGTTCTTCGACGAGGCCGCGCGCGACCGCCACCGCCAAGGTTGGACCGGCTGCCTCGACAAGCTCGAACGTTATTTTGCGTAACCGAAGGAGGCCAACATGGCAGAGACTGCAACCAAACCCCGCGAAAAGGATCACGCTGAG
>DATFVO010000062.1:0-4235 GCA_035260265.1 Methyloceanibacter sp. | reverse complement strand
CCTGGGCCGTGCTGTTTTCACATCCAAAAGATTTTACCCCGATCTGCACCACCGAGCTCGGCTACATGGCGAAGATCAAACCCGAATTCGACAAGCGCGGGGTGAAGATCATCGGTCTTAGCGTCGATCCCGTGGATCGCCACGCGAAATGGGCCGAGGACATCAAGGAGACGCAGGGCTTCGCCCCCAATTACCCGATCATCGGCGACCCCGACCTCAAGATCTCGAAGGCCTACGGCATGCTTCCGGCGAGCACCTCGGGTACGTCCGAGGGGCGGACGCCAGCCGACAACCAGACGGTCCGCAACGTGTTCGTCATTGGGCCCGACAAGAAGATCAAGCTGATCCTGGTCTATCCCATGACCACTGGGCGCAACTTCGATGAGGTTCTCCGCGTGGTCGACTCGCTCCAGCTTACCGCCAAGCACCGCGTGGCCACGCCGGCAAACTGGAAAAGCGGCGACGACGTGATCATCGCAGGCTCGGTGTCTGACGAGGAGGCGAAGAAGATCTATCCGGAAGGGTGGAAGGCGCCGCGGCCCTATATCAGGATCGTCAGGCAACCGCAGGGCTAAGGTTCCCAGGCCGTTCATGCTCTTGCTTAGCCTCGCTGCTTTTGTCCCGTGAATTTTTTGCGTTGGGCCTCTCATCAGGCTCGCACGCTCCAGGGGATTTGACTTCCTCGCTTATTTGCTTGCCATGGCGCTCGAGGAAGCGCGGCGGAGCGGGGCAATAGAGCCTGCGCTCATTAAGGCTCTATAGCCCTCGCGGCAGAGCGACGGAGGTTCGCCTTGGGAATGCCGAAGACGCCCGCGCTCACCACCGATTGCGCGATCTTCGACAATGCGGGCAGGGTGGTTCTCATCAGGCGCAAGAACGAGCCCTTCAAGGGTTCCTACGCACTTCCCGGCGGATTCGTCGACATCGGCGAGACGGTAGAGGCAGCATGCCGTCGCGAGGTCCAGGAAGAGGTTGGCATCGAGCTCGGCGACCTTAGCCTCATCGGCGTCTATTCCGATCCGAAGCGCGACCCGCGCGGCCACACGGTAAGTGCTGCCTATCTCGCATTGTTGCCGCGCGTCGTTGCTCCACGTGCGGGCTCCGATGCCGAAGGCGCCGAATGGGTCGCAGATTGGCGGAAGCGTGCCCTGGCGTTCGATCACGCAAAGATTCTCGACGATGCCGAGCTCCTAGCCGCACGGGTGAAAAGAGGCGCGGTGAAAGCCTAGGCGGGGGAGTAGCGATGCTCTATCTAAGCTCGGTTGGAGCTTGCCATGAACGACACCGCGCGCAAGAGAACCTCTTCCTCTAAATCCAAGTCTGAGGTTGCGCGCGCGGGAGCGGATGCCGGAAAAATCGGCGTTCTTCTCATCAATCTTGGCACGCCCGATGCCACCCACTATTGGGCGATGCGCCGCTACCTCAAGGAGTTCCTCTCCGACCGGCGCGTGATCGAGGTAAACCGCGTGTTGTGGTGGCTCATCTTGCATTGCGTCGTGCTGGTGAAGCGGCCATTCGCGAGCGGAGCGAAATACCGCTCGATCTGGAACGAGGAGCTCGATGAATCCCCGCTTTTCACCATCACGCGAAGTCAGGCTGAGAAGGTCGCATCTGCCCTCTCCTCCCACGACGGCATCGTCGTCGACTGGGCAATGCGCTACGGCAACCCAACCATCGCCTCGCGCATCGAGGGACTTGTGGCACAAGGCTGTGACCGGCTGCTCGCCTTCTCGCTCTATCCTCAATACGCTGCGCCGACGACTGCGACCGCCAACGATAAGGTATTCGACGCGCTAAAGACGCTGCGCGCACAGCCCGCGCTCCGCACCGTCCCGTCTTACCCTGACGACCCGGTGTATATCGACGCGGTGGCGGCATCGATGAAGGCGCATCTTCGCAGCCTCGATTTTGAGCCCGAGGTCATCCTCGCCTCGTTTCATGGACTGCCGCAGGATTATGTGGACCAGGGCGACCCCTATCAGGTGCAGTGCTTGCGTACGATCGAGGCTTTGCGCAAGTCGCTCGGGCCTCTCGGCGCCAAGCTCAAGCTGACCTTCCAGTCGCGCTTCGGCCGAGCGGAGTGGATCAAGCCTTATACCGACAAGACGGTCGAAGCGCTGGCACGAGACGGGGTGAAGCGGGTCGCCATCGTCTGCCCAGGCTTCGCCGCGGATTGCATTGAGACGCTTGAGGAGATCGCCCAGGAGAACAAGGACATCTTCCTCGAGCATGGCGGCGAGAAATTCAGTTACATCCCTTGCCTGAACGACAGCGACGCCGGGATCGGCGTGCTCGTGCATCAGATCGAGCGGCAGCTCCGAGGCTGGGTGTAAACTCCGCTTCGCGGAGGGAAATGCGTATGGCGGCGTAGCTTATGCGGATCGCTTTGGCTATCGCCCTATGTGCGCTTTGCGCAACGCTCGCGTCACGTTCAGCCTGGGCTGCGGAACCAGCCACAAAAGCACAAAGCGAGGGGCTGTCAGCCTATGTCTCGGTTGCCGGGGCGCCAGGCGACGGGGAGCAGGCTCTTGCCGCCGCTCTGGCCAAGCGCCTTGCCGCCACGGGCGTGAGACAAGCAAGCGCGCTCGAAGCCAATATCTACGACATCCAAGGAACGGTGCGGATGAGCCCGGCGCAAGGCGGCAAGGAGACCGTCACCATCATCTGGGTGGTGCTCGGTCCCGACGGCAATCAGCTTGGCATCACCCGCCAGACCAAGGACGTCAAGAGAGGCTCGCTCGACAAAAGATGGGGTGCGGCCGCCGATGCTGCCGCGGCAGCCGCTGCAGCCGACATTGTGAAGCTTCTCCCTCAGTAGGCGCAGTCAGCAGACGGAGCGGGACTTAAATTTGCGGCCTGCCCGACCCATCTATCTGCCGCGAGGAAGGTTGGCGAACCAGGCGTGAACAAGAACCTCTAGCCACGACGCCTCGCGGGAGGGTGCGATGCTCGGCTTCAATGTTTTCGTCATTTTCCTGCTTGTCCTCTTCATTTTCGTCGTGGCCGCCGGCATAAAGATCGTGTCGCAGGGCTAGAAGCGCGTCGCGAACCAGCGGGTAACGGCCTCCCGCCCGGCCTCGTCGAGCAGCAGGTTTAGCTTCGTTCGGCGGAGGAGGAAGTCCTCCGCCGTCATGGCATCCTCAGCCTGGACAGAATACTCGAGTTCGGCGCGGGTCACGCCTGGCGCAATCTCGTCAGGGGCAGCGGGCTCGGCGGCGACGCGCCTGTACAGTGCTTCAATTTGATCGCCATAGGTGAACGCCCAACGGCGGCGCGTCGTAAGGGAAATGCTCGGCGAACCTGCTTCGGCGCGCGCGCCAAGTTCACGGCGAGAAAGGCTTCCGCCATGAAGCGGCACTTTTTTGGTCCACGGGCCGCTCATCCTTGCGCCAAGTCTGTACAGCACGCTCGAAACCTGCTCGGCCAAGGCTCTGTGAGTGGTCAGCTTGCCGCCGTAAATCGTCACGAAGCCGCCAGCGCCATTTGTGACTGAAGCGAGCACCGGACTCCTGCTGACGCCGCTCGGTTTCGCTTCGGTGTCGTCGTGGAGCGCGCGCACGCCGGACCAGGCGTAGACGATATCGGCCTCTGTCGCTGGTCCGCCTGGATTGGCGAAATAGCGGTTATAGGCATGGAGCAAATACGACTTCTCCTCGGCCAAGCACTCGGCTTGGCCAGGGTCGCCCTTATGCGGCATATCTGTGGTGCCGACGATCAGAAAACGCCCGCCAAGCCAGGGAATGACGAAGATGACGCGCTCCTCTTCGTCTTGCAGCGTATAGGCGGCGCCATGCGGCGGCTGAGGCATCCTGATTACGATGTGGCTTCCACGCACCAGCTTCAAGGGATGCGCTGGCGGCGAGGCGGTGGTCAGTCCATCGACAGCTCCGACCCACGGCCCGCCCGCGTTGACGACGAAACGCACCTCGATACGCCGCTTGGTCCCGCGCTCGTCAAGCTCGATTGCATACCCATCAGCAAGCGGCGCAATGGCTGTGACGGCGCGCCGATTCAGGATATCGGCACGACGCGCCCGCGCATCGAGAAGCACCGAAAGCGTGAGGCGCGCATCATCGGTCTTGCAATCGTAGTACTGCAAGACAGTGGTGAGGTCGTCTTGGCGGAGCCTCGGGAGCTGGGCGATGTCATCGTCATCGAGGCGCCCGCTTGCTGGTAGCCCATCGCCAAAGGAGAGGACGTCGTAGATGGCAAGACCGGCCCTGAGCTTTAGAGCT
>DATFVO010000061.1:0-10554 GCA_035260265.1 Methyloceanibacter sp. | reverse complement strand
GGGATCGGCGCAGGCCCAGGCAGCGTGACCGATCTCATCCCACAGCGCCCGCGCCTTCACCGTTTTGGCGACGGCGCCATTCTTGCGAAGGGTCAAGTTCCAGTCAGAGTCGGCCTCGACGGCGCGCAGGAACTCATCGGTAACACGCACCGAGTTATTTGAGTTCTGTCCGGAGACGGTGCGGTAGGCCTCAGAGTCCCAGTCGGTGTCGTAGATCGGGAACTCGATCGCCGTGTAGCCCTGGCGGGCGAACTGGGTCACGCGGCGGATATAGTTGTCGGGCACGCGGGCTTTCCGCGCAGCCTTCACCTCGCGCTTCAGCGCCGGATTGCGCTTGGGATCGAAACAGTCGTCGCCGTCGCCCTCGCAATTGACGCAAGCCTTGAGGATGGCATTCAGCCGCTCGGAGAGGATCTTCGAGCCGGTAACGAGCGCCGCCACCTTCTGCTCCTCGGTGACCTTCCAGTTGATGTAGTCCTCGATGTCGGGGTGATCGATGTCGACCACTACCATCTTGGCCGCCCGGCGCGTGGTGCCGCCCGACTTAATGGCGCCCGCGGCGCGGTCGCCGATCTTGAGAAAACTCATCAGGCCTGAGGACTTGCCCCCGCCTGAAAGCGGCTCGTTCTCACCCCGGAGCTGCGAGAAATTGGTGCCAGTGCCCGAGCCATATTTGAAGAGGCGGGCCTCCCGCACCCACAAATCCATGATGCCGCCCTCATTGACCAGGTCGTCCTCGATTGACTGGATGAAGCAGGCATGCGGCTGGGGATGCTCATAGGCCGAGGTCGAAGCCTTTACCTTGCCGGTGGCGAAATCGACATAATAATGTCCCTGGCTCGGGCCATCGATGCCGTAGGCCCAGTGGAGACCGGTATTGAACCATTGCGGGCTGTTGGGGGCGCCCATCTGCGCGGCTAGCATGTAGCGGAGCTCGTCGAAGAAGGCGCGGGCGTCCTCCTCGGTCGAGAAATAGCCGCCCTTCCAGCCCCAATAGGTCCAGGTGCCGGCCAGCCGGTCGAATACCTGGCGCGCGTCGGTCTCGCTGCCGAAGCGCTCAGCCTCAGGAAGCTCGGCAAGGGCCTCTTCATCGGGAACCGACCGCCATAGCCAGGATGGGACGGAGTTCTCCTCGACCTTCTTCGCCTTTACCGGCACGCCGGCTTTGCGGAAATACTTCTGGGCAAGGATGTCTGCGGCAACCTGGCTCCAATGGGCTGGAACCTGGAATCGCTCGAGCGAAAAGACCACCGAGCCGTCAGGGTTGCGGATCTCGCTCGTGCCCTCCCGGAAGGGGATGGCGCCATAGTGCGATTTTCCAGCCTCGGTAAATTTCCGTTCGATCCGCATCCTTGCTTCCACCCCTTGGAAAATTCAGCTTATTCCCGTTCGGTCGCGTAACCGCTGAAGTTGGGGCGATTCGTGGCCACCATCAATATCTATGCAGCGACTTGTTACCATACCACTAAGGGCTGTGGGCCGTCCTGGGGGAGTTATGTGGAAAGGCTGTTGGCCAATTGCAATCTAAAGGCCTCTTTCCTGCTTCTTGAACGGTTTCGAAATCGTCGTTGAAGCTCTGTTTACAAACAAACCAGTAGCGTGCTGCGGCGAGGGAAAAGCCGATAGAGCGGGTCGGTTGCGTTCCATGTTGTACCATCGCTCGCTTGGCCGCGATCTCCACAAGCTCGTCATCGCCGTGGTCGACGCGGAGCGGGCCGCATCCACACTTACGAGAGCCCGACTGGAGCCATCGGCACGATGGCGACGGCCGCTCCCGACCTCGTCATCGCCGCGGACGTAATGCAACCTCTGAACGGTCCGGCGCTGGTCAGGACCATGAGGCGCCCAAGCTCAGGTCCACTCGCTCTCGTCCCGGTCATTATCATAACCGCGCACGCGAAACCCGCACTTGACGCGGAGGCCCTGAAATCGGGGGCCCATCAGGTGCTCGCGCTGCCGACTTCGGCAATCACGCTCGCCCGCAGACTCGACTGGCTCCTCAACCACGATCGCCGCTTCGAGCTTAAGGGCGACCATTATGTCGTTTCTGGCATAGAGAAGCGCCTAGCGGTGAATTTCCAGCGGCCGGCGCAAAGCCCGGCTGAGGTGACGCTTCCGCCTCCGAGGAGCGCCTGCGAAGACGAGGAGCCTCAGCTTGACCTTGTTGAGACGGCGAGGGTGGCGCGGAATTAGGTCGCCTTCGCTGGACATAGGCCCTGCCTTGAGGCCATAGTCCCGGCGCGAAGCTCAAGAAGCGCCGAAGCAATCCATGGGAATTTTTACCGAGCTCTTTGCCTGGTGGACAGGCAACACCATCGGCACGCGCGTGTTTACCTGGCGGAAGGGCGAGCGCGTGGGCGAGGACGGCCTCGGCAACGTTTATTATCAGGAACGCAATGGCCCGCGGCGTTGGGTGATCTACCGTTCCTTGTCGGAGCCGTCGCAGATTCCGCCGGCGTGGCACGCCTGGCTGCATCACACCGTCGATGTGCCTCCCACGACGGAAAGCTACAGCCCACACAAATGGGAGAAGCCCCACCGGCCGAATCTCACCGGAACCTATGAGGCCTACCGGCCGCCGGGATCGACTCTTCGTCCCGACGTACGCAAGCCCCCCTTGGACTACGAGCCATGGCAGCCGCAATGAGCAAGGCGACAACCTTGGATGCCGTGCCACCAAAGGCCGTTCAGCGCTGGTCGGCAGCAGATTATGCGAAGAACGGGCGCTTCGTTCAGGAAATGGCGGGCGCCGTATTCGCCATGCTCGCGCCGAAGCCAGGCGAGCGAGTTCTCGATCTTGGCTGCGGCGACGGCGCGCTGACGGAAGAGATCAAGGCGGCCGGCGCCAATGTGCTTGGCGTCGATCTGAGCGACGAGCTGCTCGCGGTTGCGCGCATGAAGGGGCTCACCGTCCGCAAAATGGACGGCCACGCGTTGGACTTCGTCTCCCAATTCGACGCTGTGTTCTCCAATGCCGCCCTGCACTGGATGCGCAAGCCCAAGCTTGTGATCGCCGGCGTCTATCGCGCGCTCCGCTCCCGCGGCCGCTTCGTGGCCGAGCTCGGCGGCCACGGAAATGTCGCTGCCATCGCCACCGCGATGCGCGCGGTTAGCCATGCCCGTAACGGCGACCCGTCCTTGCTAGCTCCTTGGTTCTTTCCGACCGTCGACGAATACAGCCGCCACCTGACCGAGGCCGGGTTCTGCGTGAAAGAGATCGCGCTCGTGCCGCGCCCGACCCCGCTAAAGACCGGCATGGACGGCTGGCTCAGGACCTTCGGCAGATCGTTCTTCGACCAGTTTCCCGAGCCGGAGAGGACAGACGTGGTCGGCGAAGTAGTCGAGCTGCTATGGCCGTCGCTCTGCGATTCCAAGGGCGTCTGGACCGCAGACCATGTCAGGCTGCGCTTTTTCGCCGAACGCGGCACCTGACTTCGAGCCGCCACACCAATGCCCAATTCATGGACGACGCGTTTGATGCTAGAGCGGGCCCTGGAAATGCGGGCGCCGGTTTTCCGAAGATATCGCGCTCGAGAGGCTGCCGGGGCAGGAGTTGGGGAGCCAGTTCATAAAGTGTGCGGCATGATTGAGCTGCGTAGCCTTCCCGCTAAGGGTCTGATCGCCGCCGGCTGCCTTCTCTTTGTAATTTCCTTGGCTGTGGCATTGGGGTCTTCTGCCGAGCTCGCATATGCCGACACGATCAAGAACCCGATCGCCGTCTTCGCAGCACTCGACAAGGTGACGGGACGCATCTCGCATCTCGAGATCCCCATCAACAAGACAGTCGAATTCGGGGCCCTCAAAGTGACGCCGCGGGTCTGCGACACGCGCCCGCCCACCGAGCCGCCGCATACCGCCTCCTTTGTCGAGGTGGACGAGGTCAAGCTCACCGGAGAGGTGCAGCGGATTTTCACCGGTTGGATGTTTGCCGAAAGCCCTGGGCTTCACGCGGTGGAGCACCCTGTGTTCGACGTTTGGCTCACGAGCTGCAAGACGCCTTCGGCGCCGACACCCTCAGGCAGCAGTGCGAATGCCGCTGCTCCTGCGCCTCCGGCTGAAGCAGCCGAAGCCCCACCTGCCGAAGCGCCTCCGGCCACTGCGGCGGCGCCTCCCGCACCGAAGCCGCCGGCTCCTGCTGCGGCCGAAGCCCCTGAGCCGCTGCCCTGGGCGAAACCGCCGGCCAACGCCGCTTCTAAGAATCGCTGAAACTCTTCACGGCTGACCTCGATCGCGCCGAAGCGGGCGAGATGCCCCGTGACGAACTGCGTGTCGAGCAGGGTGAAGCCGCCATATCTTAGCCTGGCGATAAGGTAGACGAGGGCGATCTTGCTCGCATCGCGCGCTCTCGAGAACATGCTCTCGCCGAAAAACGCGCGACCAAGATGCACGCCGTAAAGCCCTCCGGTGAGCTGCCCGTCCTGCCAGACCTCGACCGTGTGGCAATGGCGCAGCGCGAACAGCTCGCGATAAAGGCTCCTGATGCGCCCGTTGATCCAGGTCGAGCGCCTGCCTGAACGGGGCGCGGCGCAGCCCTCGATCACCTCCTCGAAATGCCGGTCGATGCAGACCTCGAAGCCGCCTTTGCGGATGGTGCGAGCAAGGCGCTTTGGCACATGCACGCGGTCGAGCGGCAGGATGCCGCGCCGCTCGGGCTCGATCCAATAGAGCGCATTGTCCTCGGCGCTCTCAGCCATGGGAAAGATGCCGCAGGCATAGGCCTTGAGCAGCACCTGCGGCGTGATCTCGATCATGACGTCGTCGATTGAGGTCATGGATCTATGCGCGGTTCCCTATTTTGCTGAGATGCTTCTCGAGCCAATGAATATCGCAATTACCGTCGACGATGTCAGGCTCCGAGATGAGGGAGTTGAACAGGGGGATGGTGGTCTCGATGCCATCGACGACGAACTCTCCAAGCGCGCGCTTCAACCGCATCAGGCATTCGTTGCGGGTGCGCGCGTGCACGATGAGCTTGCCGATCAGGCTGTCATAATAAGGCGGGATGGTGTAGCCGGCATATGCGCCCGAATCGACCCTGACACCGAGGCCGCCCGGCGGGTGGAAATGGGTGATGGTGCCGGGCGATGGCCTGAAGGTATGCGGGTTCTCGGCATTGATGCGGCATTCGATGGCGTGGCCGTTGAAGCGCACATCCTCCTGGCGGAGCGACAGCGGCGCGCCCGCCGCGATCCTGATCTGCTCGATGACGAGGTCGAGCCCGGTAATCATCTCGGTGATGGTGTGCTCGACCTGAAGCCGCGTGTTCATCTCGATGAAGTAGAACTCGCCTCCTTCGTAGAGGAACTCGACCGTGCCGACGCCGCGGTAGTTGAGCTCGCGCATCGCCCCAGCCACCGTCTCGCCGATGCGGACCCGCTCGCTGTCGTTCAACGCGGGCGAAGGGGCTTCCTCCCAGAGCTTCTGGTGCCGCCGCTGCACCGAGCAGTCGCGCTCGCCGAGGTGGATGGCATTGCCCTGGCCGTCGGCCAGAACCTGCACTTCGATGTGACGGGGGTGGGTTAGATATTTTTCGAGGTAGACGGTCGGATCGCCGAAGGCGGCTCGCGCCTCGTTGCGCGCGGCGGCGAGCGCCGTCTCGAGTTGGCTTTCGTCGAGCGCGAGCTTCATGCCCCTGCCACCGCCGCCGGCAGCAGCCTTGACCAGAACCGGATAGCCGATGTCGCGCGCGAAAGACTTCGCCTCATCGAGACTTCCGACGGGGCCTGAGCCTGGCACTACCGGAATACCTAGAACGCGAGCCGCTACCTTGGCCTGGATTTTGTCTCCCATCAGCCTGACATGCTCGGCCGAGGGCCCGATGAAGGTGATGTCGTGCTCCTCGAGAATCTCGGCGAAGCGAGCGTTCTCGGCGAGGAAGCCGTAGCCGGGATGCACGGCGTCGGCGCCGGTGATCTCGCAAGCCGCGACAATCGCCGGAATATTGAGATAGCTGTCCTTGGCCGGCGGCGCGCCGATGCACACGCTCTCATCGGCAAGCCGCACATGCATGGCGTCGGCGTCGGCCGTCGAATGCACTGCCACGGTGGCGACGCCAAGCTCCTTGCAAGCACGTTCGACGCGAAGCGCGATCTCTCCCCGGTTGGCGATCAGGATCTTGTCGAACATCGCGCCCCGGTTAGCGTTGCTCGATCACCGCAAGCGGCTCGCCAAATTCGACCGGCTGACCATCCTCGACGAGGATTGCGATGACCGTGCCGGCGCGGGGGGAGGGGATCTGGTTCATGGTCTTCATGGCTTCGATAATGAGCAGCGTCTGACCTGCCGCCACGCGCGTGCCTACTTCGACGAAAGGCGGCGCACCAGGCTCAGGCGAGCGATAGGCGGTGCCGACCATCGGCGAGGTCACGGTTCCCGGGTGAACGACGAGCTCATCCGGACGAGACGCGGAGGACCGGACATCGGTGGCAGGTCGCGCCGCAGTTTCGCGCGCCTCCGACTGGCCGCCATCGGTGGTGAGCGTGGTGGTGAGGTTCACCCCACGCGCGACCCTCACCCGCTTACCTTCGTGCTCGATCTCGATCTCGGTGAGACCGGTCTCCTCGAGAAGCGCCGCAAGCTCGCGAACGAGGTCCTTGTCGAAGGTGGCCTCTTTCTTGGTCATCGGCGGCGTCCTCTCCCTCCCGCATCAATGGGGCTTGGCCGCGAGCCTTGCGGCAAGCGCCTCGATGGCAAGCTCATAGCTCTGTGCCCCGAAGCCGCAGATCACGCCCTTGACTGCCTTGGAGATATAGGAGTGCTGACGGAACGGCTCGCGGGTGAAGATGTTCGACAGATGCACCTCGACGGAAGGGACGGGGCAGGCAAGCAGAGCGTCGAGCATGGCGATCGAGGTATGCGTGAAGGCGCCGGCATTGACGATCAGTCCTGCCGCGCCGGTTCTTGCCTCCTGAATCCACGCCACCAACTCGCCCTCGTGGTTGCTCTGGCGAAACTCTACCGAAAGTCCAAGCTCGGCGGCTTTACGCTCGCATCTTGCGCGCACGTCGTCGAGAGTCTCCTTGCCATAGATCTCCGGCTCCCGGGACCCAAGCAGGTTGAGATTGGGGCCGTTCAGGACGTAGATCGGTTTGGCCATGGCGGAGCTTGGGGGCGCGTGGTGATGCCGGACCTCGCGGGCTCCCGCTCTAGGTCCCGGCAGACGAAACGGGCCCCTTTATCAGCTTTTCCGCCGTTCGGCAAAAAACGACCCGGCGAGATCGCAAGCGCGATGGTCTCGCGACCTCCACTCAGCAGGTGGCCTTGCAGCCCTTCTCGCGAACCTCTGCGACGTTCTTGGTCAACTGGTCGTAAAGGTCGTCGGGCGCCCCCGGGATCGAACGGTCGCCGATCAGGAATAGCGGCGTGCCCTGCAAGCCGAGCTTATTGGCGAGCTCCTTCGCCTCATCGAGCGACTTCTGAATTTCCGGGTCTTGCATGTCCTTCTCGAGCTGCGCCTTGTCGAGGCCGAGCTCACCCGCGATACGAAGCGCCTTGTCCTTGTCGGCCTTGCCCGGCTCGGTAAAGAGCTTCTGATACATCTCGAAATATTTCC
This sequence comes from Methyloceanibacter sp., assembly GCA_035260265.1. Taxonomy (GTDB): domain Bacteria; phylum Pseudomonadota; class Alphaproteobacteria; order Rhizobiales; family Methyloligellaceae; genus Methyloceanibacter. The sequence goes on along the minus strand of DATFVO010000061.1, from coordinate 3,002 downwards.
CCTGCTTGGCGGACGCGAGCGCAACCTTGGCGGCGCCCTCCGACTCCTCGCCGAAGATCGGCAGCTCCTTCAGCACAAGCCGCACTTTGTTATCGTTTTGGGCGAGTTTCACCACGTCGGGCAGAGCCCGCTTGCAGAAGCCGCAATTGTAGTCGAAGAACTCGACCACGCTCACATCGCCATTGGGATTGCCGGCGACGTGGGCGAGCGGCGAGCGGAAGATCGCCTCGGCGTTGTCGCCGATGACCTTTTGCTGCTTCTCCGCCTGCTCGGCAGCCTGGCGCTTGTCGAGCTCGTTCGTCATCTCGACCAGGATGTCGGGATTCTTGGTGAGATAGTCGCGAACGACTTTGATTATCCTTTTCTCATCGAACGAGGACACGTTCACCACGCCGGGCGCGAGCCTCCAAACAATGGCGATGGTTGCCGCGGTAACGAGTGCGGCCACGACGGCAGCCACCACGGCGGTGACAAGGCCTGTCTTGAAATTCATGCTGGGGATCTCCGAGGGCTGAGTTAGTCGGTTTTTGGCACTTCGAAAGCCAGGATGTCGTCGGCCTTAAGCCAGTTGGGCGTGCCGTCGACGAATCCGGCCTTGGCGCGCTTGGCCTGCTGCTTGGCGAGCCTGATCTGCCCTTCATAGAAATAGGCTTCGGCCGATGCAAGCTCGGCTTGGGCCATGAATTGCTGCTTGGCGCCGGCCGCCTGCGAGGCGTCGGCTTGGCGGGCATAGGCCGCCGCGAGCTGGCGATACCCCATAGCCAAGCTGTCTTCCCGTGCCAGCGCTGTCCTAAGATTGGTGATGGCCTCGTCAACGACCTTAGGATCGTTGGTGCCGAGGAGCGCCTGGGCCAGCATGACGCGGATCAGCGGCTCGTTGCCGTTCAGCGCCACGGCTTGGCGGAGAGGGGGCACGGCGTCCGCCGCCTTGCCGCTTTCGAACAGGAACTGTCCCTTGATCTCGTAGAAATAGGGCCAATCGGGCTTGGCCGCGATCAGCGCATCGATTTGCGGCATGGCGACCTGAATACCCGACTGACGGTAGGTGGCGATCGCCCGCGCATACAGCGCCGGCAGCGTCTGATCTGTTTGGGGGTAGCGATTGAACACCATCTGCGGCTGATCGAGGAAGCCAAAGAGCTTCGCCCGCATCAGGTCGTGACGGAACTGAAGCTCCGGCGGATCGACATTATTGTAATACGGGCTTGAGGTGACGAGCTCGCGCAGCTGAATGAGACGCTGTTGCGGAAGTGGGTGCGATTGCAGATAGGGGTTGATCCCCTGAACGCCGATCAACTTTTGCCCCATGTTCTCGAACGTCTCGAGCATGCCGCGTCCGGACTGATGCGTGGCGTTAAGGAATTTCACGCCGGCCTGGTCGGCTGACGACTCTTCGTCCTGGCGATAGGCAAGAATAGTCCGCATGGCTGCATCCTCGCCGCCATAGGCCGCGCCCATGCCGGCCTGTCCGAGGCCGGGGGCGCCCCCGAAGGCGCCGGCCGCCATCGCGGCGAGCCCAAGCAGCTGCAGCATGATCGCCGCCGATTTCGCCTTCGAGATTTGGGTGCGCAACCGCGCGAGATGCCCGCCGGTGATATGGCCGCTCTCATGGGCGATCACGCCGATCACCTGGTTCGGCTTGGTTGCCTCCATCAGCGTGCCGGCATGGATGAACATGTTGTGGCCATCGACCACGAAAGCGTTGAAGCTGCGGTCGTTGACGATGTGAATGTCGATGCCTTGCGAGCCGAGGCCTGCGGCGGCGAAAATCGGCTTGGCGTAGATGCGGATGAGCGATTCAGTCTCGGCGTCGCGGATGATCCCTGCCGCCTCGGCCGAGGTCGAGGTGATGAGCGCCGCGGCAAGTCCGGTCACGAGCCCCGTGCGGAGCCGCCGCAGGGCAGGGTGGGATCCGGATTGAGCCAGAGCGAGCATGGGCCGGCTGACCGTATATGCTTAGCGAAGGCAGCGCAAAGAATGCCGGTTTTCTCCCCATCGGCGGGCGCTATGTGGAACTGGCCCCTTCGAGCCGCGTCTTTGCCAAACTTGGCTTTGATTGGCGTTTGAATACGGCGACACCGTGACGGGTGCCGCTTGCCAAGCCGCTACAAAACCGCCAGTTCGTTGTTCATGAACGAGTTCGCTGTGACCACCCCGAAACCCAAGGACGTGCCGCGCCCGCTCGCCAAACGCAGCGCCATCGACCCGTTCATCGTCATGGATGTGATGGGCGAAGCCAATGCGCGCGAACTCGAGGGTCATGACATTATTCATATGGAGGTGGGCCAGCCGGCCACGCCGGCTCCCCGGGCCGCCCGGGAACGCGCGCAGCAAGCGCTCGAGAGCGAGCGGCTCGGCTACACCGAGGCTCTCGGTCTGCCAAAGCTCAGAGAGCGCATTGCCCGCCACCTGTCAGAACGCTACGGCGTGGGCGTCACGCCAGAGCGCGTGGTGGTAACCGCCGGCTCATCAGCGGGATTCGTGCTCGCGTTCCTTGCTCTAAAGGCGACAGTCTTGGCCTGCCGTCGCCCGGTTATCCGTGCTACCGCCAGACCCTCAAGGCTTTGGATGTCCGCCCGGCGCTGATCGAAACGTCAGGCCAAGGGCGCTGGATGCCGACCGTCGCCGATGTCGAGCGGCTCGCCGGGGAAGGAGCCGCGGGCCTTCTGCTCGCAAGCCCTAATAACCCGACCGGCAGCATGGCACTTAGGGCGTCTTGCCGAGATCGCCGAGGCCTGCCGGCGCCATCGCCTTTGGCTCATCTCCGATGAGATCTATCACGGGTTCGAATACGAGGCGGAGGCCGAGACGGCGCTCGCCCATTCCGACGAGGCGATCGTGGTCAACAGCTTCTCCAAATATTTCAGCATGACCGGCTGGCGGTCGGCTGGCTCGTTGTCCCCGAGGCGCTGGTCCGGCCGATCGAGCAGCTCAGCCAGAACCTCTACATCTCGCCGCCCGCGATCTCGCAGGTGGCTGCGCTCGGCGCACTCGATGGGATC
>DATFVO010000060.1:0-6519 GCA_035260265.1 Methyloceanibacter sp. | reverse complement strand
GATGTCGGCTTCGCCTTCCTTGGCGAGTCCCGCCGATTGATAGGCGAGGCCGCGATTGACCAGCGCCTTGACACGGTCGCCCTCGGGCAGCCCAAGCCACATCGCCGCGCCGAAATCAGCGATGGCGCGCGACGGCTGGTTCAGCTTGCGATAGGCGATGCCGCGCAAATACAGCGCCTTGGCAGCCTCGGGCGGAGCGACATTGTCGGCGTTGATAGTGGCCGAGAACTGCCGCACAGCGGCGTCGTATTTGCCTGCGGCAAGCGAGGTTGCGCCGTTCTTTAGACCAGCGTCCTCGGCATAGGCCAAGTTGAAAAGCGCGAGAGAAATGGCCAAAAAACACGCGTGCGGAACGCGGCGCCCGCCGAAAGTAAGACGGCGCGGCCGGAAGAACTTCCGATGATCGGCCATGTCGTTGCTCAAACAAAGAAATCGGGCAAATCCGAGGCTGTAGTTTATTCCACAGTGACAGATTTTGCGAGGTTTCGCGGCTGATCGACATCGGTGCCCATGAATACCGCCGTGTGATAGGCGATGAGCTGGACCGGCACCGCGTAAACGAGCGGCGTGACGAAGCGGTGCACTGAAGGCACCGCAAGATGGGTCGCGATCGTGCAGCCAGTCGTCGCCGGATCGGCATCGCTGACAAGGACGATCTGACCGCCCCGCGCCGCCACCTCCTGCATGTTCGACACGGTCTTGTCGTAGAGATCGTCGCGCGGCGCTATGACGATGACCGGCATGTTCTCGTCGATCAGCGCAATCGGTCCGTGCTTCAACTCGCCAGCGGCATAGCCTTCGGCGTGGATATAGGAGATCTCCTTCAGCTTGAGCGCGCCTTCTAGCGCGATGGGAAAGGACGAGCCGCGCCCGAGATAAAGCACATCGCGCGCCTTTGACAGGTTATGCGCAAGCGTCTCGTAAGGGGACTCGTGGCGGAGCACTGTCGCCATGTGCCGCGGCACCTCGGCCAGTGCCTGCACCAGCTCGGTTTCGAGTGCGGGGCCGATCACGCCGCGCGCCTTGCCTGCGGCGATGGCGAGGCAGGCGAGCACTGCCAGCTGACACGTGAACGCCTTGGTCGAAGCGACACCGATCTCAGGTCCTGCCAGCGTCGGCAGAACGGCGTCTGATTCGCGCGCGATCGATGACTCGCGGACGTTGACCACTGAGACGATGTGCTGCCCTTGCGCCCGGCAATATCTGAGGCTCGCCAGAGTGTCCGCCGTCTCTCCGGACTGCGACACGAAGAGCGCAGCGCCTCCCGCGTCTAGTGTCGTCTCGCGGTAGCGGAACTCAGAGGCGATATCGACGTCGACGGGAAGTTTGGCCCAGCGCTCGAACCAATATTTGGCGACCAGCCCTGCATAGAACGCGGTGCCGCAGGCAGAAATAGACAGGCGGCGGAGATTGGCGAAGTCGAAGGGAAGCGCGGGGATATCCACCCGGTTCGTGGCGAGATCGACATAGGCCGCGAGCGTATGTCCGATGACCTCCGGCTGCTCGTGGATCTCCTTCGCCATGAAATGGCGGTGATGGCCCTTGTCGATCACGAGAGCCGTGGCGTGCGAGCGCGTGACCAGGCGCTCCACCGCGTTGCCGTTGCGGTCGCGGACCGCGACGCCTTTGCGCGTCAGCACCGCCCAATCGCCGTCGTCGAGATAGGCGATTGAGTCGGTGAAAGGCGCTAGCGCGATTGCGTCAGAGCCCACGAACATCTCGCCATTGCCGTAGCCGACGGCGAGCGGGCTCCCCCGCCGCGCCACAATCAAAAGATCGTCGTAGCCGGCGAAGATCATGGCGAGAGCGAACGCCCCTTCGAGACGATTCAACGTCGCGTACACGGCCTGCACGGGATCGCCGCCGCCGTTCAATTCGCGGGTGAGGAGATGGGCGATGACCTCCGTATCGGTGTCGCTCGTGAACTGGGCGCCTGCCGCAACAAGCTCCTGCTTCAGCCCGCGGAAATTCTCGATGATGCCGTTGTGCACGACCGCGACCTTTGCGGTCATATGCGGATGGGCGTTAGCCTCGATAGGCTTGCCGTGGGTGGCCCAGCGGGTGTGGCCGATCCCGATTTCGCCGAATAGCGGGTTCGCTTTCAGGACATCTTCGAGATTGCGCAGCTTCCCTCCGGCGCGCCGCCGTCCGAGCCGCCCATTCTCCAAGGTGGCGACGCCGGCAGAATCGTAGCCGCGATATTCGAGGCGCTTCAGCGCGTCGACCAACTGCTCGGCGACCGGACCTTTGCCGAGAATGCCAACGATGCCGCACATCGTCCCCTACTCCCTCGACTTTTCCCTACTAGCTAATTGGGGCGATTGCCGGTCGCAACTCACGAGCTATGTCCCTTTGTTGCCGGTGGTGGCGTCAGCTTTGGCCTGGGCTTTGTCTTTGGACTTGCCGCGCAGCTCGCGCCTGCGCGCAGCCCAGCCTTTGCGTTCCTCTTGTGGGCTGCGGGTGAGCGCAAGCGCGTCGGGGGAGACGTCCTTCGAGATCACGCTGCCGGAGCCTATATAGGCGCCGTCCCCGATCTTGACCGGAGCGACGAGCGAAGAGTTCGAGCCGATAAAGGCCCCTGCCCCGATCTCCGTGCGATGCTTGGCGAAGCCGTCATAGTTGCAGGTGATAGTGCCGGCGCCGATATTGGCGCGTGCGCCGACGCTCGCGTCGCCGATATAAGTGAGATGGTTGATCTTGGCGCCTTCGCCGATTTCGGCCTGCTTGATCTCGACAAAATTGCCGACATGGGCATCGTTGGCGATTGCAGCGCCAGGGCGGAGCCGCGCGAACGGCCCGATGATCGCGCCGGGACCAATATGCGCGCCTTCGATATGGCTGAAGCCTCTGATGGTGGCGCCGTCCTCGATGACCACGCCCGGACCGATCACGACGTTTGGCTCAATCACCACGTCCCTGCCGATATGTGTGTCGTGGCTGAGGAACACTGTGTCGGGCGCGACCAGGGTCGCGCCGTTCGCCATCGCACTGGCACGCAGACGCCGCTGCATGGCGGCTTCTGCCTCGGCGAGCTCGGCGCGCGAGTTGACGCCGAGCACCTCCTCCGAGTCCGACAGCAGGATGCGCGCTTCGAGCCGGTCGCCGCGGGCGAGCGCAACGGCGTCGGTGAGATAGAACTCGCCCTTGGCATTATCATTGCCGATACGGCCGAGAAGATCGAGCAAGGTCTTGGCTGAGCGGAACGCCATGATGCCGGAATTGCACAGCGTGAGCGCGCGCTCTTCGTCGTTTGCGTCCTTTTCCTCGCGAATGGCTGCCAGGCCTCCCCGCTCGTCGAGAAGGAGGCGGCCGTAGCCGGTAGGATCGGTTGCCTGAAAGCCGATGACGACGAGATCGGCACCGGCATCGAGCTCTGCGCGCACTAGTTTAAGTGTCTGGGCACTCAATAACGGCGTATCGCCGTAGAGCACGATCACGTCGCCCTTGAAGGCTTCGAATGAGGCGCGCGCCGCCTTCACCGCATCGGCAGTTCCAAGCTGCTTCGCCTGGACGAAGCTTTGCACCTTCGCATCGAGCGCGCTTGCCGCGGCGCCAACCTCACCCATCCCGGGCCCGACCACCACGGCGGTGCGATCGATCCCGGCAGCCCTGGCAGCCTTCATCACATGGGCAAGCAGCGTCGCGCCGGCGAGCGTGTGCATCACCTTTGGCAGCTCGGACTTCATCCGCGTGCCCTTGCCTGCGGCAAGGATGATGGCGAGAGACGGGGTGTGGCTCATGAGGCTTGGATCGCTGACACTTTACTCAATCGAGCACGGGCAAGAGGCATGCCCTTGAGAGGCGCGAGGCTACTGACACTTAAAGCCGTTAATCCTGTGTTGAGTCTGGCAAAACCCGAATCGCCGCCTCGGGGCTCATGGATTCGGCCCTATCTAGTCCAAACCAGCGGCGAGGGCCATAACTCTGCGTCAGCAGGGCAGCATAGGGGAAATTGACCGGCAAAACGGAGGGAGTAATCTCTTATCGTCCGAATAGGGCGGCACGAAATCGCAGGCTAAAGCCATATTGAGGTCGCTTTTCCGCCTGAATTTCCAGGGCAGAGGGGGTTCCGAATCCAATGGTCAAAGATCGGCGAACCGGTTCGCGGAATGTGGCTCGGAGCGTGTTCGCGTTCTTCTGGATCGTGCTCGGCGGCCTCTCTGGCGTCTATCTATTCACCCTTCTGACCAATCCCGGCGCGCTTGGCGGGCAACCTGGCGAGACACACGTCGGCTCGGAGCAAACATTGAGCGCACTCGGCGCCGGCGAAGTCGGCGAGATCAAGTCGACCCTGCGCGAGCTGTCGCAGCAGATGGCCGAGATCAACGCGCGACTGAAGCCGCTCGAGAAGGCTGCGGGATCAGCAGGCTTCTTGTCGGACAACTCAAGCCCGGCGCCCTCTGGGCCCGAACCGGCAACCGCACCAGAGCCGAGCGCCACGCAGGCAAAGAAGCCCGACATCGCCATGGCGCAACCGGCTGAGAAACCAGCCGGGACGGCAAAGCCCACCGAAGCATCGAAGCCTACTGAAGCTTCTAAGCCTGCCGAAGCGCCTAAGCCCACTGAGGTTGCGGCCCTGGAAGCGAAGCCTGGCGAGAAGCCCGCGGAGGTGAGGCCGGAAACGCCGTCCGCGAGCAGCGCGCCCGCTCCTGAGGAGCCCGCTGAGGCGGAGGGCGAGAACGACAGCGAGCCGACTCCGCCGCCGGTTACGGTATCTGAGGTTCCCGACGAACCGCTGACCGAGGTGACGCCCGGTCCGAGCCTTAGCGGCAATCTGTCGGCGCCAAAATCGTCCACGACCGATAGCGCCTCGTCGTCGTCGATGCCAGACAGCGAAGGCGCGAAGCCTGCGCCCAGCACCGAAATCGCAGCCCTTAGTCCCACCGTCCTGCCACCTGCCGCTAATGATGGCACCGCACGCTACGGCATCGAGATCGGTATCGTGGCAAAGCAGGATGGTCTAAGGCCGTTGTGGCGCGAGTTCCTCACCAACCATGCAGCTTTGGTGGCTGGACTTCAGCCGCGGCGCGTGCTCGCGCCCGACAAGAAGTGGCGGCTGATCGCCGGCCCCTTTGCCAACGCTGCCGAGGCGAACCAAGCCTGCCTCCTTTTCAAGAAGGCGCAGAAGCCTTGCGAGGCGACGGTCTTCGCCGGAGATTCGCTCTAGTCATCCGCCAAGAAAGAGCCGGCCGATCCCGGCTTTGACTAGTTGCCCGCCGGCAAACATTTCTTGGTGTTTTTGTAACCCTCGCCGCTTCGGCGCAGCCGCGGCCTATAGCTCACTTGCGTTGAAGGTGTCGCAGTCTTCGAGCTTGCCGCTCTGATAGCCGCGCTTGAACCAGCGCACCCGCTGGGCCGATGAGCCGTGGGTGAAGGCATCAGGCACAACATAGCCTTGTGTCTGCCGCTGGATGCGATCGTCGCCGATGGCGCTTGCCGCGTTCAGCGCCTCGTCGATGTCTCCCGGCTCGATGATGTTCTTGCTTTCCTGCGCGTGATTGCCCCACACGCCGGCGAAGCAATCGGCTTGCAGCTCGACGCGAACTTGCAAGGCATTCGACTCGACCTGGCCCATGCGCTGCCGCACCGCCTCGACCTGGTCCATGATGCCGAGCAGCTTTTGCACGTGATGGCCGACCTCATGCGAGATGACATAGGCCTGGGCGAAGTCGCCCGGCGCTTTGAAGCGGTTCTTGAGCTCTTGGTAGAAGTCGAGATCGATGTAAACCTTCTCGTCGTTCGGGCAGTAGAATGGCCCCATGGCCGACTGGCCCAAGCCGCAGGCCGAACGGGTGGCGCCCGAGTAAAGCACGAGCTTAGGGTCGGCGTAGCTCTGTCCGTATTGCCGGAAGAGATCCTGCCAGACGTCCTCGGTGTCGGCGAGAACCACGCTCACGAATTGCTTGAGATCGTCCTCGCTTGTCGACTGAGGATGCTGGACTGGCGGTCCCTGGTGCTGTGTCCCAGGTGCCGGAACGTTGGTGGTCTCGGGGCGAGACTGCGGCAGTTGAATATTCGGGAAGTTGTCTTCGCCGCCACCGCCGCCTCCTTGCATGATCACGCTCGGGTCGATGCCGAAGAACAGCATGAGCCCAAGGATGATCAGAATGCCGAGGATGCCGATGCCGCCGCCTCGTCCGCCTCCGCCGCTCGGAAAGCTCACGCCTCCGCCGCCGGGAAACGGAAAGCCGAAGCCGCCGCCTTCGTCGCGCCGGTCCTCGACGTTCTGGCTTTCTCTTTCGCCGCGCCAGCGCATGGTGTTCCAGACCTTAAGAGGTTCGCCCGAATTTTCATCATAGCGCACGACGCGCACCGCTGCACAAGCTTCGCGCTCGCCGCCGGAACTCTTGGGATAAGCGCTTTTATCGCGGTTTACTATGCGCAAAGCGCGCCATGCGGTGTTAAGGCGCGCGTGCAAATGCTTGTGGCTATTAAAAAGACTGACAAGGAATCGTCAAAAAACTGCCACAGGCTCAAGGCATACTGTATCTGCCCAGTTGTGTTCGGTCTGGGTAGGTA
>DATFVO010000059.1:0-7885 GCA_035260265.1 Methyloceanibacter sp. | reverse complement strand
CTGAAAAGGCCAAAAAACGTCAGCTTCCACCCCTAGCCGACAGCAAAGACTAGGGTTGCGAGGGCTGGGGTATCGGGGCCCCTACGGGCCCTGCGCCCTGATCCTTCGGCGTCTCGCCAGGCGGCACGCGTGCGATCGTGACCATGGCTCGCCCCGACAACATACGCGTGGTCTCGTTATATTGATCGGCGCGGATCGCGTGGTTGCCGTTCTCGAGCTTGACCTCCTTCTCCACGCTCCACTTGCCCTGGTCGTCGACATCGAGCTTGGCGAAAGGGTTATCGTCAAAAAACAGATAGAGCACGGTCCCGGCGGGCGCGGTTCCAGCCAGTGTCACCTCGCCCCCGGCATCGCCGGCGTCCTGATAGTCGACCGTGGTGAACCTAATGGGCGGCTCGTGACGCGGCGGCTCGCCCGATGACTCATCTTGCGCGCCTTCAGGCGCGATCAAACTCTTGTCACCAGGTGTTTTATCGGCGGCGAGCCGGTATCCGGCCATTCGAGCGGCGGCAGGCGCAACATTGAATCCAAGACCAGCAACGAAAAGCGCAGCTCCAATCCCTAGACTCCACACGATAAGCTTCTTGGTCATCCCATCGTTCCTTTAGCACGTTTTGCTCGTCACGCGACGCTTGATGGTTCAATCGTGAACCCTTGTGACGGCGGGAACCCTAATGGATCACACAAGTTTCTGCCACCCCGAATGCCTTCCTTGACGCACGCCGAAACCAAATGCCACATGACCCCCGATGAATGACGTCCCCCTCGCCTCGGGCATCAGGAATATCTGCGTCTATTGCGGCTCGGGCTCGGGCCGCAATCCCGCCTTTGCCAAGGCGGCGCGCGACTTCGGGCGCATCCTTGCTGAGAACCGTATCGGCCTCGTCTATGGCGGGGGCAGCCTCGGGCTGATGGGCGAGATTGCCCACGCGACGCTTCGCCATGGCGGTTACGTCACCGGCATCATCCCAGGTTTCTTGAGCGAGCGCGAGCACATGCTCACCGAAGCCCAAGAGTTGATCGTGGTCGACGACATGCATCAGCGCAAGCACTTGATGTTCGTGAAGTCTGACGCCTTCGTCGCGCTGCCGGGGGGCATTGGCACACTCGAGGAGTTCGTCGAGCAACTCACGTGGTCGCAGCTCGGCCGGCATTCGAAGCCGATCGTGCTGGTGAATATCGAAGAATTCTGGAACCCACTGCTCAAACTGTTCGACAAGATGAGCGGGGAGCTTTTTGTTCGCCCGGGCCTCGAGCTCAATATGCTCGTCGTCGATCGCGTCGGCGAAGTGGTCCCGGCGATCGATAAGGTGCTCCGAACCTATCCCGCCGAAGCGAGCGCCGAGGCCGAAGTCTCGGCGAAGTTCTAGCCTTATTGCGTGTCAACCAGTGCGATGTCGTCGGGAAGATCGAGCCAGTGATGACGTCGTGAGGCCCAGAACAGCTTCGACGGCTTCGTGAATCTCGGATCGGCGAAGCAGCCGACCGGCACACCGACCGTCCCCGGCAATCCTTCTGCGCGAAACAGCACAGCCGTCCCGCAAATCGGGCAGAAGAAGCTCTCTACGAAGCGCCCTGAATCGCCCTGTTGCCTATACGCCCGCCTTTCGTCGGCGCTGCTCACCGCTGACTCGGGAAGATAGCCGCGTAGGAAAATGCGGTTCCGGTGCCGCGCTGGCAGGCGGTGCAGTTGCACAGATAGACATCGAGCGGTTCGCCGCGCGCTGTGACGGTCAAATTCCCGCAACTGCACGTCGCGATACGCTCGCCGGTAGCGGCCATGTCTTGCTCCGCCGGGACGTTTAGGGCGTCGGCGCCCCGTCGCGGATCAGCTTGTAATTGATAGAGTCTACCAGCGCTTCGAACGAGGCATCGACGATGTTCGGCGAGACGCCGACCGTGAACCAGCGGTTGCCTACGCCGTCGCGGCTCTCGATCAGAACGCGGGTGACGGCATCGGTGCCTCCCGTGAGGATACGCACCTTATAGTCGACCAACTCGAGATCGTTGATGAAACTCTGATAGGGACCGAGGTCCTTCCGCAGAGCCTTATCCAGCGCATTGACCGGGCCGTTCCCCTCCCCGACCGATAGCACAGTCTCGCCATCGATGCGCACCTTAACGGTCGCCTCAGATACGGTGACGAGCTCGCCAAGCGCATTGTGCCGGCGTTCGACCATGACGCGGAACGAGTCCACCTCGAAGAATTGCGGCACGTTGCCAAGCATGCGCCGCGCCAAAAGCTCGAATGAGGCGTCGGCCGCCTCGTAGGCGTAGCCGGCGGCCTCGCGCTCCTTCATCTCGTCGAGCAGCTTGCCGATACGCGGATCGTCCTTGGGAATCGGGATGCCGATGCGGTCGAGCTCGGCGAGGATGTTGGAGCGGCCTGCCTGATCCGACACCAGCAGCTTGCGGCGATTGCCGACCGATTCCGGCGGCACGTGCTCATAAGTGCGCGGGTCCTTCTGCACGGCCGAGACGTGGATCCCGCCTTTATGGGCGAAGGCAGACTCCCCCACGTAAGGCGCGTGCCGGTTGGGCGCGCGGTTCAGCACCTCATCGAGGATGCGCGACGCGTGCGTGAGCGTCCTGAGCTTGTCCGGTGTGACGCTCGTCTCGAAGCGCTCGGCGTAGTCCGACTTCAGCATGAGAGTCGGGATAATGGAGGTGAGGTTTGCGTTGCCACAGCGCTCGCCAAGTCCATTGAGCGTGCCCTGAATCTGCCGCGCTCCGGCGCGCACCGCAGCGAGCGAGTTGGCGACGCCGTTGTCGGTGTCGTTGTGGACGTGGATGCCAAGGTGATCGCCGGGGATCACCTTCACTACTTCGGTAACGATCTTTTCGATCTCCTCAGGCAACGTGCCGCCATTGGTGTCGCACAACACGACCCAACGCGCGCCGGCCTTGAAGGCCGCCTTGGCGCAGTCGAGCGCGTAGCTGCGATTGGCCTTGTAGCCGTCGAAGAAATGCTCGCAGTCGATCAGCGCCTCGCGTCCGCTCGTAACCACCGCTCCGGCCGACTCCTTGATGGCCGCGAGATTCTCCTCGAGGCTCGTGCCAAGCGCGACGTCGACATGAAAGTCCCAGGTCTTGGCTACGAGGCAGATGGCATCGGCCTTGGTCGCGAGCAGCGCCTGGAAGCCGGGGTCGTTTGTGAGCGAGCGGCCTGGCCGTTTGGTCATGCCAAAGGCGGTAAGGCGCGCATGGCCGAGCGGCTTAGCCTCGGCGAACAGGCGGGTGTCGGTCGGGTTCGCGCCGGGGTAGCCAGCCTCGATGTAGTCGAGGCCGAGCACGTCGAGCTGTTGTGCGATCAGCCACTTGTCCTCGACCGAAAAGTCGACGCCGTGCGTCTGCGCGCCGTCGCGGAGCGTCGTGTCGTAGAGCGAGATGCGTTCGCGCGTCATCGGGCGACTTCCCAAGTGGTGACGAGCTCGCCGGTCTTTGGGTCCTTCGCGTCCTTCAGCGTGATGCCCATGGCTTCAAGCTCGTCGCGGATGCGATCGGCCTCTTTGAAGTTTTTCGCTGCACGCGCCGCGTTCCGCGCGCTGATCAAAGCATCTACCTTCGCCTTGGGCGCGACCGAGACACCTTGCCTGTCGCGAGCCCTAACGCGTTCGATCTTGCCTCGGTCGCCAGAGAAGCCGAGGAAGGCAAGTGCGGCGCGAAGGCCGCCCCCATGACCTGCGCTGTGTAGCTTATGCATCTCCGCGATGGCCTTAGGTGTGTTCAAATCGTCCAGCAGCGCGTCCAACACCGGGCCCGGAAGACCGGTCGCGGGCTCCTTGCCTTCCAGATCGCCATACCACTCCCATAGTGTCTTATGCGCCTCGTCGAGGCTAACTAGAGTCCAATCGAGCGGCTGGCGATATTGGGTGCGAAGCATATTGAAGCGAAGCGCCTCTCCCGGCCAGGCATAGCCGTGCCATCCTTCAAGCAACTCACGGACGGTGACGAAGTTGCCGAGGCTCTTCGCCATCTTCTCCCCTTCGACCTGGAGGAAGCCGTTATGCATCCAGACCTGCGCCATGATCTTGGTGCCATGCGCGCAGCGCGACTGCACGATCTCGTTCTCATGATGCGGGAATACGAGGTCGATGCCACCGCCATGAATGTCGAACACACCGCCGAGATGCGCCTCGGCCATGGCCGAGCACTCGATATGCCAGCCCGGACGCCCGCGCGCGGCGATGCCCACTGGCGATGGCCATGATGGCTCGCCGGGCTTGGACGGCTTCCACAGCACGAAGTCCATGGGATCTTTTTTGTACGGCGCGACCTCGACTCTCGCGCCGGCGATCATCTCGTCGAGCGAGCGACCAGAGAGCTTGCCATAGTCCGGCATCGCAGCGACGTGAAACAGCACATGGTCTTCTGCGACATAGGCGCAGCCCTTTTGCACGAGCCGTTCGATCATCGCCTTCATTTGCGAGATGTGCTCAGTCGCCCGTGGCTCGACGGACGGATTGAGGGCACCTAGCGCAGCCATGTCTTTGTGGAACTGCGCCTCGGTCTTCTCGGTGACGCGCCTGATCGCCTCGTTCAGCGGAAGGTCGGGGCATTCCTCTGCCGCCCGCGCGTTGATCTTGTCATCGACGTCGGTGATGTTGCGGACATAGGTGACATGCTCTGGCCCATAGATATGCCGCAGCAGCCTAAACAGCACATCGAACACGATCACCGGCCGCGCGTTGCCGATATGGGCGAAGTCGTAGACCGTCGGCCCGCACACATACATGCGCACATTGGAAGGATCGAGCGGGCGGAAGTCCTCCTTCCTGCGGGTGAGCGTGTTGTAAAGCTTAAGCGTCACTGACAAGCCCCTTCGGCTCGAGGCCCGCCCTAGTGTTCGGAACTACTGGAAGAGATGGTTAAAAGGAGAACGACCCGGGCGAGCTTGTTTGCTAGCCCGGAATGATGCCGCACGAAATCATAAAGATGGGTTGCTTTTGCATCATGTTGGGACTGCTTATGGCCGTAATCGGCAGAAGCGTCAAGCAACGGCGCTTGAAATCATCTTATTGATGCCGCATTGACCCTCGATTTTAGCCGCGCATAATGTGTCGCTGGGCCCTGGGGAGTGGAACCAACTTCGTGAGCGGCAAACGCAATTTTCGGCGCCTGATCGCGTCGCCGGTGCGGTCGATCGGCCATGCCCGCCTCGTTGCGCTTCTGCTGTGTGGCGCAGCGCTCGCCGGCGGCGCGGGACTAGCTCTTGCACAGAGCGACCAGCAGATCCGCTGCATGCAGCTCCAGCAAGACCTCGCCGCGGCGCAAGGCGGCGGAGGGGCCGATCGCGGCGACCTGACCCGCATCGACCAGCAAATCGCCCAGGCTGACCGCGTGTTCCAAGGCACGCAGGCGGCCATGGAGGACGCGGGCTGCTTCCAGAGCTTCTTCATCTTCGGCCGGGGACTGGTCAGGAGCCCGCAATGCCTGAAGATGAATGACAGGGTCGAGGATGCGCGGCGCCAGTTGAGCCAACTCCAGGGGCAGCGGGAGGCTCTGTCCGGCGGCGGCGGAAACCGCCGGCGTCAGGCCGAACTTCAAGATGCGCTGGCGCGTGCCGGCTGCGGCGGCCAAGCCCGGCAGACGGCGCGACGCGGCGGGTTGTTCGATATTTTCGGCGGCGGCGGTCAGGACGAGCAGCAAGAAGAAATACCGCAGACGCCGATCTATCGCAGCATCGACCCGAACGGCCGCTATCGCTCGGTGTGCGTGAGGCTGTGCGACGGGTTCTTCTACCCGATCAGCTATTCCACCTACGCCGGCCGCCTGGCGCAAGAAGCCCAGCAGTGCCAGTCGAGCTGCGCGGCGCCGGCCGAGCTCTATGTCTATCGTAATCCGGGCCAAGAGATTGAGCAGGCGATATCGCTGAACGGCTCGGCCTATATGGACCTCCCGGTCGCCCTTAGGTTCCGCAAGGAATATGTGCAGGGCTGCTCATGCAAGCAGGCCGAATACAATCCCACCGAAATCGAGGCGGCCAACAAGCGGGCCGAAGCGGAAGCTGCCTCACAGCCCGGCAAGGGCAAAGGCAAGGGCAAGATTGCCGCAAAGCCGGCGACGCCGGCGCCCGCCGGCGAGGCGCCCGCGCCTCCGGCAGCGCAAGACGCGCAGCCCGTGCCGCAACTTGATCTTGATGTAACGGGAAGTAACCCGCCGGCCAATCCTGCGGCTGCTGCACCTCAGACAGTACCTCCGGCACAGAAGCCTGCGGCGCCTCCGGCTGCCGCCGCCGCGGCACCACCTCCTCCGCCTGCAGCTTCCGCTTCAGCGGCGCAACCTCCGGCGGGCCAGCCCGCGACGGGTCAAACGGCCTCGTCGAGCGTCATCAAGAAAACCGCCAAGCCGGCAACCGCGCCAACCGCGCAATAATCTCTTCTACGCTGTGTGGCCCTCGAGGCGCGCGGCAGCGCGGCGCCTTCCGATCAGCGGCAGGAGATGCTTGAGCTCTGGCCCCTGCTCCTCGCCGGTCAACGCAAGGCGAAGCGGCTGAAATAACGCCTTGCCCGTGGCGCCGGTTGCAGCCTTGACCGCAGACGACCAGGCGGACCAAGTGGCGTCGTCCCAAGGCTCGGGAGGCAAGAGTCGTGCGGCCATATGACAAAGCTTGCGGTCTTCGATCACCGGCTTGAGCGGACCTTGCGCGACCCGCCACCAAAGTTTCGCTTCGTCAAGCCGCGCGAGATTGCCACGCACCGCCTTCCAGAATTCCTCGCCGCCACCGACGCCCGTGGCGCGAAGCCTCGGCGCTACGGCGCTGAAGGGTAGGATATGCAGGAGCTTCGCATTCAGCGTGCGGAGCTCTACCGGATCGAAGCGCGCTGGCGCCCGCGACAATTTGGAGAAGTCGAAGCCCTGCACCAGCTCGTCGAGGCTTGCGTGCGGCGCGACCGGGTCAGACGTCCCGAGCGTCGCGACGTAGCTCGCGACTGCAGGCGCCTCGATCCCGTCCTGCCGCAACCCTTCGATCGAAAGCGAGCGATCGCGTTTTGACAGCGCCTGGCCGTCGGCGGTTACCAGCAGGCTGTGATGACCAAAAGCAGGCGGGGTGGCGCGGAGCGCTTCGAACAGCTGAATCTGCGGCGCAGTGTTGACCACATGATCCTCGCCGCGGATCACGTGGGTAATGCCAAGATCGATATCGTCGACCACACTCGGCAGCGTGTAGAGATAGGTGCCGTCGGCCCTTACCAGCACCGGGTCCGACAGCGAAGCGGCATCGACATGCTGCCGCCCGCGCACGAGGTCGCCCCACACCACGTCGCGCTGCTCTAGCTTGAAACGCCAATGCGGCTCGCGCCCTTCGGCTTCGAACCTAGCCTTGTCCTCCTCGGTCAGCTTGAGCGCGGCGCGGTCATACACGGGAGGGCGTCCACGCACGAGTTGACGCTTGCGCTTGAGCTCAAGCTCCTCGGGCGTCTCGTAGGCGGGATAAAGCCGCCCTTCCCGTTTCAAGGACTCAACCGCCGCGTTGTAGCGATCGAAGCGCTCCGACTGGCGCACCTTCTTCGCCCAATCGATGCCGAGCCAGGAGAGGTCTTCCTCGATGCAGCGCGCATATTCCTCGGTGGACCGCTCCCTGTCTGTGTCGTCCAGCCGCAGCAAAAGGCGTCCACCCATCTTCCGCGCGAACAGCCAGTTGAACAGCGCCGTGCGGATATTACCGGCATGGATGCGCCCGGTAGGGCTCGGCGCGAATCTGACCTTGACGCTCATGACGGGAGCTTCTCGCGGAACTTGTTGGTGATGGGATAGCGGCGGTCGCGGCCGAAATTCTTGGCCGTGATCTTGACGCCTGGCGCCGCCTGCCTGCGCTTGTACTCGGCGAGGTAGAGCATGCGCTCGACCTTCTTCACAAGCTCGGGCGAATGCCCGCGCGCAA
>DATFVO010000058.1:0-4473 GCA_035260265.1 Methyloceanibacter sp. | reverse complement strand
CATGCTCGCCACCGCGGTCAAGCTTGGTCTTGAGCCGCGCGGCTACGAAAGGCCGGATCATCCTTTGCAGGTCATGATCGGGCAAACAATTTCAGAGACTTGCTGCGTGGCGCTCGACCACACGCGCATGGGCGTCGATGGTTGCTCGGTCCCGACCTGGGCGCTCCCGCTCAGCGCCTTGGCGCGCGGCTTCGCGCGCCTTGGCACCGGGGTGGGATTGACGCCGGCCCGTGCAAGCGTGGCCCAGAGGCTCATAGCGGCCTGCTTCGCTTCGCCTATACTCGTGGCGGGAGAGGGCAGGTTTGACACTATCGTCATGGCGGCGCTTGCACCGACTATCTTCGTGAAGGGCGGCGCCGAGGGCGTGCATTGTGCGGCTTTGCCCGAGCTTGGACTTGGAATCGCACTCAAGATTGACGACGGCGCGAAGCGCGCTACCGAGCACGCGCTCAGCGAAGTTCTGGCGGCGCTCGTGCCCGAAGCGGCGCAGGTGCTGACCGCTCAGCTCGAAGACGAGCTGCTTAACTGGCGAGGGATCAGCGTCGGACGCGTCCTTGCGAGCGAGGCTCTGGTGCGAGCTACTAGCGCGCTCGATGATTCGCCCCGCCGTCGCGCAGAGGGTATGGCGCGGCAAACGCGCTAGGCCTTTTTGGCCACAATACTTGCCAAATTCGCCCCGGACCTGAAGGGGAGATGGATCATGGATTTGAGTCTATCCGCGTGAAGCTCGCATCGCTCATCGCTCTTGGCGCCTTCACTGGGGTGCCAATGATCCCAGCCAGCGATCCCGCCGCTGCGCAAACGCCGCCAGCCGGCTCATTCGTCGGTTCGAGCCGTCAGGCGGACTGCGCGGCGGCGTGCCTGAACATCGTCGGCCGCATCAACAAGGTCGGCGTCGATCTCGGCTGGGAAAAGGGTGGCACGTTGATCTGGGACGTCCGCTCTCCGGCGCTCGCGAGCGGGCCTGGCGCGCTCTCCGGCAACTATGGCGCCTCGGCTGACGTTGTGGCCGGCGTC
Organism: Methyloceanibacter sp.; assembly: GCA_035260265.1. Classification (GTDB taxonomy): domain Bacteria; phylum Pseudomonadota; class Alphaproteobacteria; order Rhizobiales; family Methyloligellaceae; genus Methyloceanibacter. The sequence continues at coordinate 3,456 of DATFVO010000058.1, read as the reverse complement.
GGTGCTGGAGCCAATGCGTTGGTCGGCGGCAATAAAATGGTGCTGAATCCGATCAGCGTGAGCGGCGATATCGGGATCAATCTCGCCGCAGGCATCGCCGATCTCGATCTCAACTAAGCCGGCTAGAGGACGACAATCACGCCGTTAGGGCGGGGGCTTCGCCTAACGCTTGCCGCCCGCCCTCCTTTCGCGTGCCTCCTCTAAACGCTTTGAACTAATCCTACGGTTTCGATTCAGCCTCGGTCGTGACAATTACGACGGCGGTGATCCCTTATCGACCGGTGTATGCAGGCTTCTCCCATCGTCGGTGCCGCAGCGACCGATTTCTTGGCGGCGTCTTTAAGCTCCTTTGAGGGCTCTTCGACATCGACCGGCGTATTCAGCGCCTGGCCCATGGTCGGCGGTGCGGGCGCCTTCTCGTGGCGTAAATGGCGAGATTGCAGCGGCCCGCGGCGCTCGCCGGCGCCCGATCGCGCCGACGGCATTACAGCGCGTCGTTGCAGAGTAAATCGGCCTCGGCGGTGGCAAGCTCGGCGCCTGTTCGCCCTCCAACGACGCCGGTACCGGCGAAGGCAAAAACAAGACGAAGCAGCTCTTGGCCGCCTTGCAGAAGTTGAGCCTCGCTGAACGGCCCGTCTTGGGCGGACGTGTGCGGGATGTGCACGAAAAGGACGATGGGAGGGCTCTCTTGGCGGGAGCCCCACTCGAGCGAAAGGTAATACAGAAAGTTGCAGAGATAGCTTCCGGCCGAATGTGAGGTCGTTGCAGCAAGACCCTGCGCTCTAAGATGCGCGGCAAGCACGGCGGCGGGCAATCTCGTGTCGAGGCGATCCGGGCGTTGGGCCAGGATCAAAGCGCTTGAAGGGAGAGCGCCCTTAGCGTCGTGGCGCGGCGCGGTGCGGTTATGGGCCGAGCACTCGATGCGAAAGGTCTTCGAGCGTTCGCTCAGTCCGAAGTGGATCATCACATGCGGCTGCAGAGTTTCGTGCAGGGCCGGCACGAGCGCGGCTACGGTCTCCCACTCCGTCGGCAACACCTGCCAGTGGAGATCGCAATCGAGTGCCGACGAGGTGGCTGCCAGCGCTTCGGCAAGCCGGGCCGAGGGATTGTCGGGAACGCCGGGAAAAGGGCCAAAGCCCGTGAGTAGGACGCGCAGCCTTGCCATGCTTTGGGGATTACCCGGCGGACAGGCCATTGGGAAGCGAATTCAGGCCCTACTCCGCATCCTTGATGCCGGCGAGCCGGCCGAGCTCGTGCGCAGCCGCAGCAGGGGTCATTTGGCCGGCGCGCACCTTGTCCTCCAGCTCCTTCCAGTGGCGTGCCGCGCGCTTGCCGCCCTTGAACGCAGCGAGCAGGCGCTGCTCGAAGATCTCGCGCATCCAGGCGGCGGCCTGGTCGCTGCGGCGCCTGCCCAGGAGACCAGATGACGAAAGTGTTGCGTGTCTATCCTTCACTTTCTGCCACAGCGCATCCAACCCGGTGTTGTCGCGCGCGGAGAGCGTCAGCACTTGCGGCTCCCAGTTCGAGTGGCCGGCGGCAAGGATGTGCAGCGCGGTGCGGTACTCCATTGCCGCGCGATTGGCGCGCTCGATGTTGTCCCCGTCAGCTTTGTTGACGGCGATGATGTCGGCAAGCTCGAGTAAACCGCGCTTGATACCCTGCAGCTCATCGCCCGCGCCCGGAATCGCCACGACGACGAAGATATCCACCATGTTGGCGACGGAAATTTCCGACTGACCGACGCCGACCGTCTCGACCAGCACCACCTCGTAGTCGGCGGCCTCTGCGAGCGCGATAGTCTCGCGCATCGTCTTAGTGACACCGCCGAGACTGTCGCCGGCCGGGGAGGGGCGGATGAAGGCCGAAGGCTCGGTGGCGAGTCTTCCCATGCGGGTCTTGTCGCCGAGAATCGAGCCGCCGCTGCGCGACGAGGTCGGGTCCACCGCAAGGACTGCGACCTTACGGCCCTGGGCCACGAGGTTTAGACCGAGCTGATCGATCAGTGTGGACTTACCGGCGCCGGGCACGCCGCTAATACCGACTCTCACGGACTTGCCCGTATAGGGCAGAAGTTGCTCGACGAGGGCTTGCGCGTTGGTCTGATCCTCCGGCTTCGCGCTTTCGATCAGCGTGATGGCGCGGGCAAGCGCGACTCTATCGCCGGTGCGAATTGCCTCGGCGGTCCGGTCATGCTCGCGCTTCGATTTTGCCTCATGGCGCATGGCGAGCGGCGTAGGGGCAAACCGGGTCAAGCGCAAGCGCGTTCTCGGCCAGAATCAGTGCGCAGGCTTTGGCTGACGCGAGGAGCGCACCCACCACATGAGGAGGCCGATGGTGCCAAGCGTGGCGAGATAGACGAGGAGCTGAAGGCCGGTCGGCTTGTCGGTGTAGCCGACCAGGACATGAAGCATGCGGCCGACGATGCTCGAATCCGGCAACAACCATGAAGTATCCCACAGCCGCGTATGCAGCGCCGTGACCACGCCGGCCGCTTGCAGGAAGCGGATGGCTTGCGCCGCCATGCCGGCCGCGAGCAGGGCGAGAAGCACGCTGGTCACCGAGAAGATGTAGCGGGTGGGAAGCGCGATCAGGCCGAAATAGCTGAGCGCCGTCACTGCTGCGCCGCCGGCGAGGCCCAGCACGCCCCCTAACAGGAGCGAAGCCATCGAGGTACCGGACACAATGATCCCGTAGAGGAAGAGCACGATCTCCGATCCCTCGCGCATCACCGCCACGAGCACGACCACGGCGAGGGCAGTCAGTGGTCGTCGTCCTGCACTGACATCGGCGCCAACTTGGCGGAGCTCGGCTACGATCTCCCGTCCATGCTCGGCCATCCAGACATTGTGCCAGGTAAGGCTGACCACGGCGATGATGAGCACGGTGGCGTTGAGCAACTCCTGGCCTGAGCCGGCGAAAGCATTGGAGATGGCCCCGGCAAAGGCGGCGACGACGCTTGCGCCAAGCACGCCAGAAGCGACGCCGAGGCTGACCCACCAGCCGCGGCCCACAATGCCGCGTGTCGCAGCAAGGACGATGCCGACAACCAGGCCAGCCTCGATGACCTCGCGAAAGACGATGATGAGCGCTCCGAGCATGAGTTACTTCGCGACCAGCGCGCCCTTTGTGCTGTCCTCGTGATACTCGCCGTAGAACTCGTAGCGTCCGGGATCGAGCGGGCCGATCTTGATCACCGCGGTTTGGCCGCCGGGGATGACCTTCTCGGCGTCGAAGTCGTTGCTCTCGAACTCCTCGGCAGTGGCATCCGCGTTGGTGACATTCAGCGTCAGGTCCTTGCCGGCGGGAACTTCTAGCTCCGCAGGCTCGAAACGATGATCCTTGATGGTGAGCGAGAAGTCGTCAGCGCGGGCAGGGGAAGCCAGTCCCACAATGGCTGGCAAGCTCAGGGCAAGCAGCAGGCGCATTGGTCCTCCTTGCGACTTTGCTTTGCCCAGC
>DATFVO010000057.1:0-3895 GCA_035260265.1 Methyloceanibacter sp. | reverse complement strand
CGAGCCGCGACGGTTGGTAGGTGCGTTTCACGGGGCTACTCCTGGCTCGATTCTACGAAGCGAAAGGCCCGCTCCGGGGTCCGCAATCCCGGGGCTTATAGGGTGCTGCGCCCGTTCAAGTCAATCGATCCCGCGGGAATTCAGGGACTCTGCCGAACCGATCGGGCACCGAAGGTGCGTCTTCAACTATGCCGAGAGTGCCCCGGAGTTGTCGGGTCAGCCAAAAGTCGGATAATCATCAATTGAGCCCTCCTTTTCTGGCAACGCAACGCCAAGCCTGCCAGTCCGAGAAGCATGCTCAATCGCCTTTATGCGACAGAGAAGCCGTTTCGGCTCGCGTCTGGTGACGATGCATCACAATGGCGCGAAGGGCTGTTCCCTATGTCCTTGGCCGCTGCCAACTTAATGCGCCAACGACCGACCAGGGAGCGAGCATCAGCATGAAGACTGCGTCGGAGACCACACGCGGCGCTGCGTGGCTCAAGCGGCTTTGGCCGCTCCTTCTCCTCATTGCCGCAAGCGCCTTCGTGCTTGCCATGGGCTGGCAGCGCTACCTTACCTTGCAAAAACTCGCCGAGAATCGCGAGATGCTGCGCGCCTTCATCGATGCCAACATGTTGCTCAGCCTCGCCGCCTTCACCGCGGTCTACGCGGTGACCGTCGCCTTGTCGATTCCAGGCGGGGCGGTTCTGACCATCGCCGGCGGTCTCCTATTCGGCTGGTTTCTTGGGGGGGTCGCCTCGGTGGTCGGCGCAACGATTGGAGCGGTCGCGGTATTTCTCATCGCGAGAAGCGCGCTCGGCGATCTCCTGGCACAGCGTGCCGGTCCTGCTCTTTCTCGCTTTCGCGAGGGTTTTCAGGAGGACGCCTTCCATTACCTGCTGTTCTTGCGACTCGTGCCGATTTTTCCGTTTTGGCTTGTGAACTTAGCCCCTGGACTGCTCGGTGTGAGTTTCGCTACCTATGTCGTCACCACCATTATCGGCATTATCCCGGGGACTTTTGCTTACTCGTTGGCCGGCAACGGCCTCGACAGCGTGCTTGAGGCAGAGCAAGCCGCCCACCAATCCTGCCTTGCCAAGATGGGGCCGGGAGGCCAAGAGTCTTGCCCATATATGCTCGATCCGGGAGCGCTTTTGACACCGGAACTGATCGTCGGGCTTATGGCGCTCGGGCTCGTGGCGCTCGTTCCGGTGGGGGTCAAGTGGTTCAGGCGCACGTCGAACTGAAACGTGTGGCTAAGGGGGATTAGGCAACTATGGAAGAGGTGCTGACGCCCGACCTCTGCGTCATCGGCGCGGGCTCAGGTGGATTGTCGGTCGCGGCGGCGGCGGCCCAGTTCGGCGTGCCCGTGGTCCTGATCGAGAAGGGACGCATGGGCGGCGACTGCCTCAACTATGGCTGCGTTCCCTCCAAGGCCCTGCTCGCCGCCGGCAAACGCGCCGAGGCCGTCCGCACCGCATCCAATTTCGGCATCGACGTGATCGAGGCGCAGATCGATCATCGCGGCGTGCACGACCATGTGCACGGCGTGATCGAGGCGATCGCGCCCAATGACTCGATCGAGCGCATGACGGGGCTCGGCGTGCGCGTAATCCAGGCGAGCGCGAGCTTCCTCGACAAGCTCACGGTGGAGGCCGGACGCGTGCTCGTCCGAGCCCGGAGATTTGTGATCGCCACCGGGTCGATGCCTACCATCCCGCCGATCCCCGGTCTCGACGAGGTGCCCTATTTCACCAACGAGACGATTTTCGATGTAAGCGAGAGGATTCAACATCTAATCGTTCTTGGCGGCGGACCCGTAGGCCTAGAGCTCGCACAGGCCCACCGCATGCTCGGCTCGCACGTCACGGTGTTCGACACGGCGAACTTCCTCGCCTTCGAGGACCAAGACGCGGTTGCCGTGCTGATCAAGCGGCTCGCCGATACGCAAGTCGTGCTTCATCCGAATACGCGCGTGGAGAGGGTCGAGCGCTCGGTGCAGGGCATTTCCGTGCATTTCATGGAGAATGGGGAGCCGGTCATCCTCAAGGGCACGCATCTCCTCGTCGCCACCGGCCGCAAGCCGAACCTCAAGTCGCTCAGCCTCGAGCGCGCCGGCGTCACCTACACGGACGACGGCATCAAGGTGAACGAGCAGCTGAAGACCACCAACCGGCGCATTTACGCGATGGGCGATGTGGTAGGCGGCCCGCAATTCACCCATCTTGCCAACTATCACGCCGGCATTGTGATCAGGAACGCGCTGTTCCGGCTGAAGCCTGATGCGAGCGCCGTCAATATCCCACGGGTCATTTACACCGTCCCCGAGCTCGCCCAGATCGGCATGACCGATGCAGAGGCGCGCAAGCGCTATCGCCGCATCCGCATCTATCGTTGGCCCTATGCGGACAATGATCGCGCCCAATGCGAGGGCGAAACCGAGGGCTTCAGCAAGGTCGTCACGCGCCCCGACGGCACCATTCTCGGCTGTACCATCGTCGGCGCCGAAGCCGGCGAATTGCTTCAGCTTTGGGTGGTCGCCATGGCCAAGGACATCAAGCTCGGCGACATCACCTCTTTCGTGCTGCCTTATCCCACCTTATCGGAGCTCTCGAAGCGCGTGGCCTACACCTACTATCTCCCCACTTTGACGAGGGGCTGGCTCCGTAGCATCATCGGCCTGTTGCGCCGCTTCGGTTAGATTCGGCGCCTGCTATTTCTGCATTTACGCGAGTGTTGCTCGTGAAGCATGAGAGCTTAAGCGCGGAGGGGGGAACTCGGCGGCCGCCCCGCTACGTGCCGGGGCTATCGGCGAAGCTGCTGCTGCTCACCATTCTTTTCGTCATGCTGGCCGAGGTGCTCGTCTTCGTGCCCTCGGTCTCCAATTTCCGCCGCCAATGGCTGATGGAGCGGCTCGCCGCGGCGCAGATCGCCTCGCTTGCCGCCGAAGCCGCTCCTGGAGGGCAACTGCCTAAGACGCTCCGCGACGAACTCTTGGAGCAGGCGAAGGTCAAGGCCATCGCCGTTAAGCGGGCCGACAGCCGCGTGCTCATCATCGAGATGGACATGCCGGATGACGTGGACGCGTCTTACGATCTGCGCGACACCTCGTGGCTCACACTCATCGGCGATGCGCTCATGGTCTATCTCGCTCCAGACAACCGGGTCATCCGCGTCGTCGGCCAGCCCGGCTTCAATCCCGGCGAGCTGATCGACGTGGTCATGGAAGAGGCGCCGCTCAAGGCCGCCATGATCAAATACGGCCTCGACATTCTCGGGCTGTCGATTCTGATCTCGATCATCACCGCGGCGCTCGTCTATCTATCGCTCGATGCCCTTCTCGTGAAGCCGATGACCAAGCTCACCTGGAACATCGTGCGCTTCTCGGAGCGGCCGGAGGACCCGAGCAGGGTCATCAGCCCGTCCAACCGGCGCGATGAGATCGGCACCGCCGAGCGCGAGCTTTCCGCCATGCAGCACGAGCTGTCCGAGACGCTGTCTCAGAAGACCAGGCTTGCCGCGCTTGGACTCGCGGTGAGCAAGATCAGCCACGATTTGCGCAACATGCTGTCGAGCGCACAGCTTCTGTCGGACCGCCTAAGCACCGTGAAAGACCCAACCGTTCAGCGCCTCGTGCCGAAGCTGCTCGCCTCGCTCGACCGCGCCATCAGGCTGTGCGCCCGCACCCTCGACTTCGGCCAGGCTCAGGAGATGCCGCCACGGCGGAAGCGTTTCCCGCTTGCCCCGCTTGTCTCGGAAGTTGGCGACAGCCTCGGCCTGCCGCGCCCGAATCTGATCGACTGGAAGATCGAGATCAGCCAGGAGCTCGAGGTCGATGCCGACCGCGACCAGCTTTTTCGTGTGTTGAGCAACCTCTGCCGCAACGCCGTGCAGGCGCTTGAGAGCGGGAATA
>DATFVO010000056.1:0-7083 GCA_035260265.1 Methyloceanibacter sp. | reverse complement strand
GTGGGCGGCGTGGTGCGCGCGCGCGGGCTCGCCAAGCGTATCGATGCGCCCCTCGCCATTGTCGACAAGCGCCGCGAGCGGCCTGGCGATTCCGAGGTGATGAACGTGATCGGCGACGTGTCGGGACGGACCTGCATCCTGGTCGATGACATCGTCGATTCCGGCGGCACGTTGATCAACGCGGCAGAGGCGCTGCTCGATCACGGAGCTTCGCTGGTCACGGCCTATATCACCCACGGCGTGCTCACCGGCGGCGCGGTCGCCCGAGTCATGGCTTCGCCGCTCAAGGAACTCGTCATCACCGACTCGATCCTGCCGACCGAGCCGGTGACGAATGCGCGCAACATCAGGTTGCTGTCGATCGCGCCCCTGCTTGGCGAGGCGATCGCGCGGACCTCTGAGGAGCAGTCTGTATCGAGCCTGTTCTACTAGCTTTTCAGCAAGATCTTGCCGCGCGGCCTCGTGCGCATGTCTTCCACCATCTCGTGCGCCGTGCGAAGCTCTGCGAGCGACAGGACAGCTCCGACGGGACGTCGCGATCTCTCCTGCGTCGACCAGACCGGCCGCGGCGAGCTGATCCTTGGTGAGGTATTGCGCGCCGCCCTCGGGCTGAAGCTGATAACGCGCATAGGTGACGTCGCCATTGGCGTTGGTGAGCTTGAAGGTGTTGACGCCGAAATAGGGCAACGTGCCAAAGCTGACTGGGGCGGGCTTCTCGGATGTGAGGAACGTCTTGGCGATCGGATGCGTCTCGAAGAATTTCTCGAGCGGCGTCGGCTTCGGAGCATCAGGCCCGCTTGCGGCGATGGCGAGCAGGAGGTCGCGGAATTCAGCCGCGGTGGCGGTGGGGAACCCGTTATAGGAATGGGTGACGAGATCGGTATCGGTGCCGTCGGGAAGATGGAACTTCACCGCCAGGCCGCGCGGGCTGGCATTAGGATCGGTATCGGGGATCGCGGGAACGCCAGCAAAGTCGGAAAACCTGATGGTGACCGGGACCGCCGTGCTTTGCAAATGGGGCGCCTTGCTGAGACTGGCCGCCTCCGGACTCGGCGTGAATTTGCCTTCGAGCGGCTCGCCGCTCAGTTACCGCCTTCATATTTGAAGGAGACCGTGAGCTTGGTGCGGTAGGCTTCCACCTTGCCGTCTTTGGTGAGGACGAGGTCCTGAGCGACGACCTCCGCCACGCGCAGATCGCGCAAATGCTCGCCGGTGAGCTCGACTGCGTTCTTGGCGGCCTCCTCCCAGGATTTCGGACTGGTGCCGATGATTTCGATGACTTTATAGACACTCTGCGGCATGGGGATTCTCCCTTGGAAGCGAAAGAGCGTGCGGCCACCGGCGGAGCGCATAGCGCCATTGGGGTCGGCTTATCCTACGCGGATCAGGAGGCGATTGTCAGGGCCACGATTTAGGCGCTATAAGCTCCTCGATTTTCGCGCTGGGCTGAGCCCCGCGCCCGACCTTACGGGGCCGCTTTCCGGCCCCTCATTATTTAGTGAGGCTTGGAAGGCTATGGCTGAAACGACCGAACTCAAGGCATGGGCGAGGCAGTGCTCGGGCAAGGGCGGTGCGCGCGCTACGCGCCGCGAGGGGCGCATTCCCGGGATCCTCTACGGCGACAAGAAGGAGCCTGAGAGCATCTCGGTCGACTATCGCGCGATCTCGCAGCAACTGCTCACGGGCCACTTCCAGAGCACCATCTTTACCCTCAATGTCGAGGGCACCAAGACGCGCGTGATCCCGCGCGGCGTGCAGCTCGATCCGGTGCGCGACTTTCCCATTCACGTCGATTTCCTGCGGGTGAGCAAGGACGCGCTCGTCACCGTCGATGTGCCGGTGCGCTTCCTCAACGAGGCGGCGTCTCCAGGCCTGAAGCGCGGCGGCGTGCTCAATATCGTGCGCCACGAGATTCCGGTGCGTTGCCCGGCGGACGCCATCCCAGACCATTTCGATGTCGACCTGACCGGGCTCGAGATCGGCAACTCGGTGCATATCTCGGCAATCAAACTGCCGCCGAATGTGCGCCCGACTGTCGCCGAGCGCGACTTCACGGTGGCGACCATCGTCGGACGCACGGCGGAAGAGCCCGCGCCTGGTGCTGCGGTCGCCGCCGAGGCTGTCGAGCCCGGCGCCGAAGGCGCGGAGGGTGCCGCTCCCGCCGAGGCTGCCGCCGCCGGCGCCGAGGACAAGGAGAAACCCAAGGAAGAGAAGAAGAAGGAAGAAAAGAAGAAGTAACCTCTTCACTTCGCGGGCGATATCCTTCCGGGCAATTCCGCGCCCGGCGGCCTTATCAGGAATGATGCAATGAAGCTCTTTGTCGGCCTCGGCAATCCGGGGGCGCAATATGCGCTGAACCGCCACAATGTGGGCTTCATGGCAGTCGATGCGATCGCCGCCACGCATGACTTCCCCGCCTGGCGCAAGCGCTTCTCTGGTCTCGCCGCTGAGGGGCAGCTCGGCGGCGAGCAGGTGCTTCTGTTCAAGCCGCAGATCTTCATGAACGAGTCAGGCCGCGCCGTGGGCGAGGGTGTGCGCTTCTACAAGCTCGATCTTGGCGATGTGATCGTGTTCCACGACGAGCTCGACCTCGCGCCGGGCAAGGTGCGGGTGAAGGCTGGCGGCGGCGTTGCCGGACATAATGGGCTGAAGTCGCTTACTACCCATATCGGCAACGATTATGTGCGGGTGCGCATCGGCATCGGCCATCCTGGCAACAAGGCGCTGGTTACCGGGCATGTGTTGCAAAATTTCACCAAGGAGGAGTTTGTGTGGCTCGAGCCGTTGCTTGGCGCTATTGCCGAGGAGGCGCCCTACCTTGCTCAAAACGCCAACGACAAATTCCAGTCGCGCGTGGCCTATGCAATGCAGGGCGAAACAGAGGCTGTGGCCAACGCTGAGGAGGAAGAGTCTCCGGCGAAGCCCGCGCCGCGGCGCAAGGAAGTCTCTGAAAAGAAAGACGAGCAGCCCGTGGCGGAGGGGACGCTTGCCGGCAAGCTGCGCCGCTGGTTCAGCTCGTGAGGCGCATTGCATCGGCCACGACTTCCCCCTCTCCCCTCACGAATGACGGACTGAAACGATGGGATTCAAATGCGGCATCGTCGGGCTGCCAAATGTCGGCAAGTCCACGCTGTTCAATGCGCTGACGCAGAGCGCTGCAGCGCAGGCCGCCAATTATCCGTTCTGCACCATCGATCCGAATGTCGGCGAGGTGCCGGTACCGGACCCGCGCCTCGACAGACTCGCGACCATCGCCAAGTCAGCGCAGGTCGTGCCGACGCGGCTCACCTTCGTCGATATTGCCGGGCTAGTGCGCGGCGCCTCGAAAGGCGAAGGGCTCGGCAATCAGTTCCTTGCCCATATCCGCGAAGTCGACGCCATCGCCTGTGTGCTGCGCTGCTTCGAGGACGACGATGTGGTCCATGTCGAGGGCCGCATCGACCCGATTGCCGACGCCGAGACCATCGAGACCGAGCTGATCCTCGCGGACCTCGACAGCCTCGAGCGGCGCGTGCCGATCCTGGAGAAGAAGATCCGCGGGCAAGACAAGGAAGCGAAGAAAACGCTTGCCTTGCTCGAGCGCGCTCTCGTCCTCCTACGCGAGGGCAAGCCGGCGCGTCTCGCCGCGATAGAGGAGGAGGAGCGCGCTGAGTTCCGGAGTCTCGGCCTGCTTACTGCCATGCCAGTGCTTTATGTCTGCAACGTGGATGAAGCTTCGGCCGCGACGGGGAACGTGCATTCGGCGCGCATCGAGGCGCTCGCCAAGTCCGAAGGCGCTGGCTGCGTGATCATCTCGGCCAAGATCGAAGCCGAGCTTGCCGAGCTGCCCCGCGACGAGCGGCAGACCTATCTCGCCGAGCTTGGTTTGCAGGAGCCTGGGCTCAACCGTCTCATCAATGAAGGTTATAAGCTCTTGGGACTAATCACTTATTTCACGGCGGGCCCAAAAGAGGCGCGGGCCTGGACGGTGCCGGAGGGAACGCGCGCGCCCCAGGCTGCCGGCGTGATCCACACAGACTTCGAGAAGGGCTTCATCCGCGCCGAAACCATCGCCTATGACGACTACGTGGCGCTGTCGGGCGAGGCCGGCGCGCGCGACGCCGGCAAGCTCAGGCTGGAAGGCAAGGACTACGTGGTGAAGGACGGCGACGTCCTCCACTTCCGCTTCGCAACGTAGAACCTAGCCGGTGCTCTTCGGCGTCTTTGCAGTGCTGGACTTCGCTTTCTTGGCGCGCGCGTCGGTGATCGAAGGCATCGACTCTGGCGGGGTGACGCCCATCGACACATAGACATTCATCAGCCGCTCGACGCCGCCGTCCGCCGGCTTGACCCAATCAGTTGGCACATAGATCAGCGCGCCGCCGAACGGCACGGGCGCGGAGGGGACGAGCAAGCCGACATAACTATGCTCGCCGATCTGAACCGGGTCAGGCGACGGCATCAGCCCGAGCACCGCAGCGCCCCCCTCCCCGCCGAAGAAGCACCATACCGGGCGCATGCTTTGCAGATTGTTCTTGTTCCCGCTGCGATCGACGATGGCAACGAAGCGCTTGGACAATTCGTAGACGTTGGAGACGAGCGGGATGCGGCTGATGAGCGAATCAAGGCCGGTCTGCACCAAGGGCCACAGCCTCGTCTCGACAAACAACCCAAGAAGGAAAATGCAGCCGAGGATGATGAGGAAGCCGAGGAAGTAGGCGCCTGTGTCCGAGGAGGCGAGATTGAGCCCGAGCAGGACGATAAGCCTGCCGATCAGGCTGTTGGGTCCGGCGTAAGTCTGGAGCAGTTGCGCAACCCAAGCCGTGACGATGACGGTGACGAGGATCGGCAAGAGCACGAGAAGCCCGGCCAAGAAGATGCGTGCGATACGCGCCAAACGAGAGCCTCCCTCGATCGTCTATCCCAACCAGCGGCCGAGCGTCACCGCGAGGCTAGCGGAGCGCAGCGGCGATGTTGCCACCGTCGACCGTTTCGATATGGCCGGTGGTCTTGCGCGCTTTGGCGAGCGCGACAAAGGCCTGGGCCACATCCTCGGCGAGCACCTCGCGATTGAGCAGGTTGCCGCTCATATATTCCGCCTCGGTCACGCCGCGCGCTTTGGCCCGTGCGGCGATCATGGCGTCGGTCAACAGCCCGCTCCTGATGCGGTCGGCATTGACGCCGTTCGAGCGAATGCCGTCGGCGCCGTAGTCGACAGCATATTGGCGCATGAGCAGCATGGTCGCCGCCTTAGGAAGGCCGTAAGGCCCGAAATTCGCGCCCGGGTTCACCGCCTGCTTCGACAGATTGAACAGAAGCGCTCCGCCGGTGCCCTGCTTCAGCATGATGCGCACGGCTTCCTGCGCCACGGTCTGGTGGGCGAAGAAGTTGAGCTCGAACGTCTTGCGCAACAGCTCGTCGGAAACGTCGCCGATGCGTCCTTGCCACGCCGCGCCGGCATTCGACACAACGATATCGACGCTGCCGAAGCGCTCGCAGGTCGCGGCAAACGCCGCCCTCACCTGCTCCGGCTTGGTCACGTCGCATTGCATGCCGAGTCCTTTGACCTCAGCCGCAGCCTTGATCGCGGCCTCGCCGTCAATATCGAGGATTGCAATGGCAGCGCCCTCCGCCGCGAGCGCGCGTGCCGTAGTGGCGCCGATCGCGCCAGCGCCGGTCACGAACGCGACCTGTCCGGTGAGAGGCTTGACCACGGCGCCTTTGAGCTTCGCCTGCTCGAGGCTCCAATATTCCAGCGCGAACAGGTCACTCTCGGGCAGAGGCTCGTAACGGCCGATTGCCTCCGCGTCGGTCACCACCTTGACGGTGTTCTCGGCCAGGTCGGCAGCAATCGACGCGTCCTTGGCGGTGCGGCCGAGGCCGAACAGGCCGACGCCTGGCACCAGCACCACGCGCGGGCTCGCGTCGAGCTTGGTCTTGGTATTGCCGGTGGCTTCATTCTCGCGGGCGAAATAGGCGTCATAGTCGGCGACGAACTTCGCGACAGCCACGCGCGTGGCATGGGCGAACTCGTCGAGCTTGCCGGCCTCAGGCTGCGGCAGAACAAGGGGCTTGTTCTTAGTGCGGATGATGTGGTCCGGCGTCACCACGCCGCGCTGGCTGTAGGAAGCGAGCTCTTCGCCATTCACGTAAGCAAGGATCTCCGGACCGGTGCGGAAGTCGGCGATGAAGCGGATCGGCTCTTTTCCGTGCTGCTTGATCGCGCAAGCGCCGCGGATGATCGGCGCGATTTCCGAGGCTTGCGCCGTCGCGCTGGCGAGCTTGCGCGCCGGGAAGACGATGGGCCGGCCCTGCCGCAAGCGGCTCTCGGCAAGCGACACCATCTCGATCATGCGCTCATAGGCTTCGCGCGCCGTCTCGCCAAAGGTGAAGATGCCATGCTTGTGGAGGATCAAGCCCTCGACGTAGGTCTTCTCCTCGAAGACCTCGGCAGCTTCCTTGGCGAGCCCGAAGCCCGGCGCGATATAGGGCACGATGCCCATGCGGCCGTCATAGACCTCGCGGGCCAGCGCCTCCCCATCAGGCTGATCGACGAGGGAGAGCACGGCCGCGGCGTGGGTGTGGTCCACGAATTTGTGCGGCAGGAAAGCGTGAAGCAGCGTCTCCACTGATGGGTTGGGCGCAGAGGAGTCGAGCAGGTTGAGCCGCTGAACATTAACCATGGCCTCGTCCGACAGCGCGTCGAGCGCGCGAAGCTGCCGCAAGGGCCCAAGCTTCACCGCCGGCAGGCCCCAAGGCTCGATGTCGGCCATGTCGGCGCCAGAGCCTTTCACCGCGATGACCTCGTGCTCGACCCCGAGGTCGTCACGTGCGCGCGTCTTCACTGAGGTGTTGCCGCCGCCGTGCAGCACGAGCAAAGGATCGCGACCGAGAAGGCGTGTGGTGTACACCCTGAGCGCGATGTCTGGGCCCACACCCTTCGCAGCATAAGCGGCGACCACTTCCTGGGCCGCCGCGTCGTTCCATTGGCTTTTCATGGCGCGCGTTCTTGCAGAGATGGTCTTTTGCTGCAAGCCCGGAATTCCCATCTTTTCGGCAGGCAATGGCCCATGTTTGCGCGGCTCCAGAAATGACCCCCTTCCC
>DATFVO010000055.1:0-3351 GCA_035260265.1 Methyloceanibacter sp. | reverse complement strand
CCTCGTTTTCCTGACAGTCATCGTCGGTATTGCCGTGCGGTTCGGTCTCTGGCCTTCGCTTTTTGCCAGTGTCGTGTCTGCCCTTTGCTACAATTTCTTTTTCACCGAGCCCTATTACACGTTCAACATCTCCGACCCGCGAGATATCGCAGCGGTCGTGTTTTTCACCATCGTGTCCATCGTGGTCTCAAATGTCGCGTCGCGGGCGCGCACGCTCGCGGTCACGGCGATGGCGCGAGCGCGCACAACCGAGGCGCTTTATGCCTTCAGCCGCAAGCTTGCCGGTGTCGGTACGCTCGACGATGTGTTGTGGGCAACCGCGTATCAGGCGGCCTTGATGCTGAAGGTCAGGGTCGTGCTGCTCTTGCCGGAGGACGGGTTTATCGTGGTCAAGGCCGGCTATCCGCCAGAGGACGTTCTCGACGAGGCCGATCTCGCCGCGGCCAAATGGGCCTGGGAGCATGATCGTGCTGCCGGGCGTGGTTCGGATACCCTACCCGGCGCCAAGCGCCTGTTCCTGCCTATGCGCACCAGCCGTGGCGCCATCGGCGTTGTCGGCATCGACAGCGACAAGCCAGGACCTCTTCTCACTCCTGATCAGCGCCGCCTGCTCGATGCCCTGATCGACCAGTCGGCTCTCGCCATCGAGCGCGTCTACCTCGTCAATGACCTCGATCAGGCCAAGCGCAGGGTCGAGGCCGACCGTCTCCGCGCGGCGCTCCTCACCTCAATCTCTCACGATCTGAAGACGCCGCTGGCCGCAATCATCGGAGCGGCGGGCACGCTCAAGAGCTTTCCGCGCGAGTTGACCGACCAGGGCAAGGCAGAGCTACTCACGACCGTTGTGGAGGAATCCGAACGGCTCAACCGCTTCATCGCCAATCTGCTCGACATGACCAAGCTCGAAGCCGGCTCGATTAGGCCCAACACAGCGCGTCACGACATCGGCGAGATTATCGGCTCCGTCCTGGAGCGCGCGACCAAAATCCTGGCGCGGCACCATGTCGAGGTCGAGACGGCAGCAGATCTTCCGATGCTCGACCTCGATCCCGTGCTGTTCGAGCAGGCGCTCTTCAATCTCCTCGACAACGCGGCGAAATACTCGCCGTCCAACAGCGGAATTCGCATTGAGAGCTGGCAGGAAGACAATACCGTCAAGTTGGAGGTCACCGACGAGGGGCAAGGAATCCCCGCTGACGAGATCGACCGCATCTTCGAAAAGTTCCACCGCGCCGAAAAGGAGGATCAGGTTCAGGCCGGCACGGGTCTTGGCCTTGCCATCTCGCGCGGCTTTATCGAGGCCATGGGTGGCTCGATTACCGCTGCCAATCGCACCGATCGACCGGGCGCGGTCTTTACCATCACCATGCCCATTCCCAAATCCATCGAGCGGTTGGACACGGCGGCATGACGGCAACTCCACTCAAAGTGCTGGTGATCGATGACGAGCCGCCAATCCGCAAACTTTTGCGCATGGGGTTAGGCACTCAGGGCTATCAGACCCTCGATGCGCCGAACGCGAAGACTGCACTCGACCTCATGTCGGACAGGCCGGATCTCGTGATCCTCGATCTGGGACTTCCCGATATGCAGGGCTTTGATCTGTTGCGCCAAATTCGCGCGCGGCGGGAGGACTTGCCGATCGTCGTGTTGTCGAGTCGCGGTGACGAGACCGCTAAGGTCGAAGCGCTCGATCTCGGCGCCGATGACTACGTGACTAAACCATTCGGCATGGACGAGCTGCTCGCCCGCATAAGGGCTGCGCTGCGGCACCAGCTCCAAGTGCAGGGAGAAAAGCCGCTCTTCAAGGTCGGAGACTTATCGGTCGACCTCGTGCGCCGCATTGTCAAAGTCCGCGGCGAGGCGGTTAAGCTCTCGCCGAAGGAATATGACCTGTTGCGCGTCCTGGTACAGCACGCCGGAAAGGTGCTCACTCACAAATTTCTCTTGAACCAGCTTTGGGCAGTCCCCATTGACGCGCAATATTTGCGCGTTTATGTGCGACAGCTTCGCCACAAGATCGAGCCCAACCCAGACAGGCCCCAATACATTCTAACCGAAACCGGCATCGGCTATCGCTTGCGGGCACCCGATTAGAGCTTGCGTGCCACTCACGCCGCAGAACCCCGTCGCAGAGCCCTCATGAAAATCAGCGATTTCCTCTCACCGGCCGATGTCGCGCTTGATGTCCGCGCTAACGATAAGTCTCGACTTTTGCAGCAGCTCTCGACTCAGGCAGCGACCGAACTCAGTTTGAACGCTGAGGAAGTCTCTTCGGCGATTATGAAGCGCGAGGAGCTTGGCTCGACCGGCGTCGGCAATGGCGTGGCGCTGCCGCATGCGCGGCTCAAAAACATCGAGGCACCGTTCGGGCTGTTTGTCCGTCTCCGCCACGCCATCGACTTTGAAGCCATCGACGATCAGCCCGTTGATCTCGTCTTTCTGCTCTTGCTGTCGAACGCGCCCAATGAGGCGCAGCTCAACGCGCTAGCATGTGTTGCCCGATCATTGAGGGACCCCGAAACGCTCCAGCGGGTCCGTAACGCCCCTGACCGCGAAGCGCTGTTTCGAGCGATTACCGACGCAAGTGGCAAGTAGTCGTCAAACTAGACGTCTTGTTTTGGCACAAAGCGGTCATTGCATAGTAGCTCGGCAAATGTCGGCTTCTGATCCATAACGGACATCGCCGACAGATGGCCATGGGACACGCTGAATTGACACCCCCACTCTTCTCCCAGCTGTGACTATTTCGTCACGCGACAAACTTATTTTGCGTCCTTAGGTCTACGTCCGAAAGTAGCCACTCTAAGCTCATAGAATCAGCTCAAAGAGGGATGTCCGACAATTGACGCCTGACTCGACGGGATACAGGCACGTCGTGCCAGGCGAGGCTCCCTACATTGAGGGCGTTCGCGATGCCCCATTACGCCACTGACCTTGCTACTGATCCTGATCGGCGACCTGACGCTCGGCGCCGAGTAGAGCCGCCATGGCGCTCTTGGTGCAAGTCACCAACTTGGAAGGCGATTAGGCGGCACAGGCTTGCCGAGGAGCCGGGGTGCCGACAGTGTGCGATTGAGGGTCGGACGTCAGCCGCAAGCTACGTTGATCACGTCCAACCCCACCTAGGTCAGTGGTCAGTCTTCTTCAAATATGAGAACACCCAAAGTCTCTGTGCTTACCACCACAAACTGCAAACGAGAGAGGCGCGGCAACAAAACGGACCAGCAGCACCCGATCAATCATCAAAGATCGGAAGGTCACGCGCACTTTACTCGTAAGCCTTCCTCAAAATCATGACCGGCGGAGCTGCCGTGCAATGGGCGCGAGCTTTACGACCGAGTCTGACCC
>DATFVO010000054.1:0-3701 GCA_035260265.1 Methyloceanibacter sp. | reverse complement strand
GCGCTTGAAGAGGCTGGCAAAGCGAAGTTCTGGGCCGCAGCCGCGTTCATCATTGCGGGTGGTGCAATGCTGGCAGCAATGGCGGCGGCTTTCATCGCGTTCCTTGCTCTGCGGAGATACGGTTTCCAGCCGCCTTGGTGAGGCCTTGTCGGGCCTTTCCTATTCCGGTGGGAAGTCCTTCGGCAACTTCTCGACCTCCGGGAGAGTGTGGCTGGCGAGCACAAACCGCTCAAGGGTCTCGATGAACTCGTAGCTCTTCGCAAGATGCTGCCATTGCTGCTCTAGTTCTAGCAGTTGACTGCGGACGCGGTCGTTGGTCTCGGAGGCCGCAACCTTGCTGCACTCGTCTGCCCGTTGCAGACATGCGCTAATAAATTCGCCAAATCGCTGGAGCATGTCAGACAGCCCCGATACGCGGCGAGCCTGCCACGGGACGGAATTTCTCCCAGCCTAGTCACTCCAAACGGATTTGCACAGAAGCAAAGCCCCGGGATCGATCAGCCCCTCAATAATAGGGGTGGGCGATCTGGTCCGGCTGCGGCTGGTGGACGGCGGTGGACCGTTTCGTGCGAACGAAAAGACAACTGGACGTCATTGAACGCGCGAGACGTGGTTCAAATTCATAGGATTTGACCCAGCCGAGCTTCTTCGGGAGCAGGGGGTCGGGAGTTCGAATCTCCCCACTCCGACCATTCCTTCGCGATTTGCTTGCCTGCTTCGCCTTTTACGCCTTACACGGAGCGGCCAACCCATTGCTACAGGACACATTTTGCGCAAAAAGCGATGCGAGAGTTAAGGCTGCAAAGAAGGCGGCACTGCCACCGCCCGCGCGCTCCGCTAGAATAAGGCTTAGGTTCTCGGGAAGGCCAACATCTCAGCAAGACCATGTCGGCGGAGCTTGCCTTCAATCGCAACGTTGACGTCGACTACGGCGTGCCCCAGGAGGTCGCGCCCGGCATCCGGCGCATCGTCGCCAACAATCCAGGGCCCTACACCTTTCTCGGCACCAATACTTATGTCGTGGGTAATGGCCTGGTCGCTATCATCGATCCGGGTCCCGCCGACGAGCGCCATCTGAAGGCGATCGCCGCAGCCACCAGGGGCGAGCGCCCTACCCACATCCTTGTTACCCACAGTCATCACGATCATTGCGACAGCGCGCGCGCGTTGCAGACGCTGCTCGGCGGAGAGATCGGCGCCTTCGGCCCGACCGGCACGCCGCGCGGTGCAGGCGCGCCCGGTCTCGGCGACAGCTTTGTCGATCCAGCCTTTGTGCCTGATCGCAGGTTAGGGGATGGTGATACCATCAAGGGCAAAGGCTTTGCCCTCGATGTGCTGCACATGCCCGGCCATTCCCCAGATCACCTCTGTTTTGCCCTGGTCGGCAAGCGCATCGTATTCACCGGTGATCATGTCATGGGGTGGAACACCACCGTGATCGCGCCGCCAGAAGGCAACATGGTAAACTTCCTCGCCTCGCTCGAACGGCTGATGCAACGCCACGACAAAATGTTCCTCCCGGGCCACGGCGGCCGCATCCAGACGCCGCAACGCGTGGTCAAAGCCTATATCATGCACCGCAAATGGCGGGAGCAGACCATCCTTGCCTGCCTGGAAGAAGGCGTGAACACCATCCCGCGGATCGTCGGCAGATTGTACGGCGCGCTCGATGCCGAGCTGAAAGAGGCCGCCGCCCTCTCAGTGCTCGCCCATCTCGAGCACCTCATCAATCGGGAGTTGGTTTCGGCTGAGGGGCAGCCTGGTTTGTCGAGCGCCTTTTATCTGCGCCCCGCTTAGCGCGTTTCTTCGTCACGGTGGCCTTGCCGGACGCCGCGTCTTTGTTCTTAGGCTCGGCTTGCTCCAGCACCGTCTTCTCGCCCTTCTCGAGCGCCGCACTCACTTCGGCGAACAACTTGCGTATGCGGGAGGCATTGCGCCCGAGATCGTGCCGGCCGTAGCGCGATACCGAGCGGACGTCGATTTGCGCGTGCGCGTCGTCGCCTTTGATCTGTATCACAACGTCGTCGGTGAAGCCCATGATGAGGGTCCGGTTGGTGGCCTCGATGCGACCGATTCCGCTTTCGCCCGGAGCCTCGCTGACGACGATATTCCAGCCGAGATGGTCGACCGCCTCATGCACCAGGCTGAAAACTTCCGGCGCCGAGCGCTCGAGCACCATAGGCTCGATGTCGGGATAGGCCTGCTCTTGCTTGTCGATCGCGGTCTCGTCGGGATCCTTGATGGGGTTGGCATCGGCCGGACGCTGGCTCAGCAGCGCCTTGAACTCGAGCGGCTCCTCGGGTGAGGTCTCGATGTCGTTGAGCAGCGGCAGCGTGGCCACCTTAGAGAGGTAGTAGAGCGGCACGGCGAGCCCGAGCATGGCGATGAAGATCGCGGCGAAAGCCTGCGCCGCGCCAGTCTGCCCGCCGAACCAGATGCGCACGAGAGAGAAGAGGGCGACGGTGATACCGATTAACAATCCGACAATCGACACGGCAAGCAGGTTCATCGCCGCGGGCGTGCCGAGCGAAGCGAAGCGGTGCAACAGCACCGTCAAGACCATGAGCTGCACGAAGAACAGCGCAATACGGCGCGCCCAGGTCGCCTCATGCGCCTCCTTCACGGCGAAGCGCGCTGTCGAATAGCGTGCGGTCAATAAGCTCACGTCACGACCCTTGGGTTAAGCCTTTAGCCCCTAAGAGACAGATGGTCATGCCTTTATACCGGTATATCGAAGGCGTGGCAGGTTTGTGGTGCTTTCCTGCCTCATCTTGCATCACGGATAAAGGCGCGTCTTGGTCCACGGCCCGCCGGGCAAAGCGCGCCTGAACACGATCCGGTCGTGCAACCTGAACGCTCCGCTCCTCCAGAACTCTATTTCGAGCGGCACCACCCGATAGCCGCGCCAATAGGCCGGACGTGGCACCTCGCCCGTGCCGAATGCCTTGGTGAGACGGTCGACCTCCTCCTCTAGCGCGGCGCGGCTCGAGAGCGGCCTCGACTGAGCAGAAGCGCAGGCGCCGATGCGGCTCTCGCGGTGCCTGGTCGCGAAATAGGCGTCGGCCTCGGCTGTTGTGGCGGGCTCGACGAGCCCTCTGATCCGGATCTGCCGCCCCAGGCTCTTCCAATGAAAGAGCAAGGCGGCTTTCGGATTTCCGGCGAGCTCGACGCCCTTGGCGCTGTCGCAATTGGTATAAAAGACGAAACCGCGCTCGTCGGCGCCCTTCAACAGAATCATCCGCACATTAGGCAGACCGCCGGCATCGACCGTGGCGACGGCCATCGCCTCTGGATCGACGGGCTCGTTCGCCTCCGCCTCGGCGAGCCAAGCCTTGAATAGCGCGAACGGCTCTTCGGCCTCCGTGAAATCCTTGATGTGAGCGGTTGGCTTCGCCGACTTCTCGTCCATAGCGTTAACGTTCTGTTTAGACACCGCACTCGGTTTTTTCGTAGCGCGATCCCGGCGCGGTACGCGTATTTACGTTTTCCTCACCCTGATAGGGCACCATCGCTTCCGTTGATAGAGGTCGCGGGTTGGTAATGCGAGTCCCGCGCCGGAGTTGGGGGGACGATTGGGTCATGCGTACGTTCCGTTTTAAGGCTCCTATCATCATCGGGGCGGGCGCTCTCCTGTTGTCAGTATTCGCGCCCGCCTCTTTTGCCCTCAAGGCCGACGAGTGGCGAGTCATCGTCACGCGCGA
>DATFVO010000053.1:0-4786 GCA_035260265.1 Methyloceanibacter sp. | reverse complement strand
CAGTAATTGCCGCTCCTCGCCGAAAGCCGGCGGACTCAGTCCATTGGCGAGCGCCATGTACTCCAATGCGAGCGCGAGTAATGCGCCTGACACGCTTGGGGCAGAGCACTCAATAGCGATTTGCGCGGTCCGATTAGCCATTTGCCTGTAATCTTCGGAAGTCGGCATCGGCTGGCGCTTGGCCGAGCGTCTTCGTCCAACCTGTGAGCCTCGGTCCGCAAGGTCTGGGGCTTTTTCTTGGTTGTCCGCTTGAGGGCGAGGGGTGGGTTTGAGGGGACGACCAGCGCCTGCACAAGCCGAGCCGCGGTTGTTTTTCCAAAGCGATACCCGTCGAAAAAATAAAATTTGCTCACCTGTGACATGCGTCATAAGGCGCAGCCCTCTTTGTGAGCTACTTCACTCAGCAGGTCACGACTTCTCCCAAAACTCTGAGCCCCGGACCTCGCGGTCCGGGGTTTTTCTTTGTTGGTAACGCGAGGGGCGGAGGCGCTTCACGCAAGCGGCACGAGTAAGCCAGACGATATCCGCCGAAAAGAAAATTCTTCCTCACCTGTGACGCGAGTCATAGAGGGTGGGAGGCTTTGTGAGCTAAATCGGCCGCTGCAACAGTGCGTGCCACTAGCCATGGTCGAAGCCTCCACTGACATCAACCTCGTTAACCGAATCGCTGCTGGCGACAAACTCGCAATGCAGGCGCTTTTCGCACGACATCGGACCGGTACATATCGTTGGCTGGTGTGCATGGTTCATAACGAGGCGCTGGCCGAAGACCTGCTCAGCGAGGTATTTCTCGACGTGTGGCGGCAGTCCAACCGATTTGAAGGACGCTCGTCTGTTTCGACTTGGCTAATGTCCATCGCACGCTTCAAGGCGCTTTCTGCTCGGCGGCGCCCGAGCTGATCGGAAAAGATTGAGGGCGCCCTCGCCGATATGGCGAATGATCCCGAGGCTGCGTTGCAGGAGAAGAACCGCAGCGGCGAGCTTCTGCGAGAAGCGTTGACTCGGCTCTCGCCTGAGCGTCGTGAGATCATCGACCTTGTTTACTATCACAAGAAGTCGATCTCGGAGTGCGCGGACATCCTCGGGATTCCTGCCGCCACTGTGAAGACCCGCATGTTCTACGCGCGAAAGAAATTGGCTGAGTTGGTCAAGGACCTTTAGGACCGGAGGGTGGTCCAGTCGCCGCACACAAGGGGTGACTCTCGGGGTCAACGAGCCGAGCGGGACGCGACCGCGCAAGCGCCGGTTGCTTCAACGCATTCTAGGCCAGCCATCCGGTGAGAACGTAGACCACCACTAGAAAGTACGCCTCCGGTGAAGACCGCCTTGCTCTGAAGGAGGGTGAGGCGAAGACATAGTCGTATGACTGAGCATACGCCTATGTCGAAGGTCTCACGGCTTGAGGTAATCCAGGCCGGTGCGCGGCGGCGATGGACGGTTGCGGAAAAGCAGCGGATCGTCGCGGAGAGCGAGAGCGGGCCGCGGCAGGTATCGGCGACAGCGCGCCGTTACGGCGTATTGCCGAGCCAGCTGTTCACGTGGCGACGACTGACGCGGGAGGGACGGCTTGGCGCGGACGTGCCGCTGGCGTTTGCCCAGGCCGTGATCGCGTGTGAGCCGGCCCTTAAAGACATGGCGGCTGCGGGCATGGCCCGGCACCGGATCGAGATCGTGCTGGCCGACGGGCTTCGCGTAGTGGTCGAGGACGCGATCGATCCGGATGTCCTGGCGCGGCTCATCGGGGCGCTGGAGCGGCGATGACGATCCCGATCCCGAGCGGGGCGCGGGTGTGGCTGGCGACCGGGCATACCGACATGCGCAAGGGTTTTGACGGCCTAGCCGTGAAGGTGCAGGAGACACTCGAGCGCAATCCGCACAATGGCAACCTGTTCGTGTTCCGCGGCCGGCGCGGCTCGCTGATCAAAGTGCTGTGGCACGACGGCCAGGGCATGTGCCTGTTCGCGAAGCGGCTGGAGCGCGGCCGCTTCATCTGGCCATCGCCCGCCGATGGGACGGTGGCGATCACGCCGGCGCAGCTCGGCTATCTGCTGGAAGGGATCGACTGGCGGCTGCCGCAGCGGACGTGGCGGCCTGAGGCGGCGGGCTGAGCTTTGCCGCGGGCTGAGCGCGGCATTGTGAATCAGTGCACGGTGGACGGCTCACAAGAGCCCCGTCTTGTGATTCCATCTTGCCTGATGAGCGACGGTGATTCTCCCCCCGATGATGTCGAGACGCTGAAGCGTCTGCTCGTAGCGCGCGATGCCGAGCTTGCGCGCGTACGTGCCGAGGCATCGGGTGCGGAGGCTCTGATCGCGCATCTTCGCCTGACGATCGAGAAGATGCGGCGCGAGCTTTACGGGCCGCGCAGCGAGCGCCGGGCTCGGCTGGTCGATCAGATGGAGCTGCAACTGGAGGAGTTGGAAGCGACCGGCGCCGAGGACGAGTTGGCGGCCGAGAGGGCGGCCGGCGCGACGACGTCGGTACGCGCCTTTGCGCGCAAGAAGCCTGCACGCAAGCCGTTCCCGGCGCATCTGCCGCGCGAGCGGGTGATCGTGCCCGGTCCGAGCGCGTGCGCCTGCTGCGGCTCGACGCGGCTTGCCAAGCTGGGCGAGGACGTCACCGAGACACTGGAGGTCGTGCCGAGGCAATGGAAGGTGGTGCAGATTGTCCGGGAGAAGTTCACCTGCCGGGATTGCGAGACGATCAGCCAACCGCCGGCTCCGTTCCATGTGCTGCCGCGCGGGTTTGCCGGGCCAAGCCTACTGGCGATGATCCTGTTCGAGAAGTACGGGCAGCATCAACCGCTCAACCGGCAGGCCGAGCGCTATGCGCGTGAAGGGATCGATCTGAGCCTGTCGACGCTGGCGGATCAGGTGGGCGGCTGCGCCGCAGTGCTGCGCCCGCTCTACGACCTCATATGTGCCCATGTGTTCGCCGGCGAGCGCGTGCACGGCGACGACACGCCGGTGCCGGTGCTGGCGACGGGCAGGACGGCGACCGGACGGGCCTGGGTCTATGTGCGCGATGACCGTCCGTTCGCCGGACGCGCGCCGCCGGCGGCAGTGCTCTTCTACTCGCGCGACCGTACGGGCGAGCACCCGGAGCGCCACCTGCGCGGCTACGTCGGGATCCTTCAGGCCGATGCTTATGCGGGGTTCAACCGGCTCTACGACGCCGGCCGCAAAGGAGGTCCGCTCGTCGAGGCGGCATGCTGGGCGCATGCGCGTCGCAAGTTCTTCGTGCTCGCCGATGTCACCGCCAAAGCCAAGGACGGCAGGTTGCCCGTGGTCGCGCCGCTGGCGCTCGAAGCGGTGAAGCGCATCGACGCGATCTTCGACATCGAACGCGAGATCAACGGCCTTCTGGCCGCCGAGCGTTGCGCGGTTCGCACCGAGCGCACCGCGCCGCTCGTCGCCGACCTCGAAGCCTGGATGCGAACCGAGCGGGCCAGGTTGTCGCGCCATGCCGAGGTCGCCAAGGCGATGGACTACATGCTCAAGCGCTGGGAAGCCTTCACCCGCTTCCTCGAGGATGGCCGCATCTGCCTGACCAACAACGCCGCTGAGCGGGAGCTGCGCGGCATCGCGCTCGGCCGCAAGGCGTGGCTGTTCGCCGGTTCCGACCGTGGCGGCGAGCGCGGTGCGCTGATGTACACGCTGATCCAGACCGCCAAGCTCAACGATGTCGATCCGCAGGCCTGGCTGGCCGACGTGCTTGCCCGCATCAACGATCACATCATCCACAGGCTCGACGAGTTGCTGCCGTGGAACTGGGCCGCCGAGGCGGAGCGTCGTAAAGTGGCGGCATGAGCGCCGATACCATCGCCCGGCTCAAGGTCACCCTCGACGACGTCAAGCCCGCGGTCCTGCGCCGCATAGAGGTTCCGTTCGACATCAGACTCGACCGGCTGCACCTGACCATCCAAGCCGCCATGGGGTGGACCAACAGTCACCTCTACGAGCTCCGCGCCGGCAACGTCGGCTGGAGTACGCCATATCCCGATGCCGATTGGTCCGGCGACTTCCTTGACGCCCGCAAGGCCCGGCTCGGCGATATCCTCGACGACATCGGCACGAAGAAGCTGGCGTACCTCTACGACTTCGGCGACGGCTGGGAGCACACGATCAAAGTCGAACATCTCGCTGATCCGACACCGGGTGTGATCTATCCACGCCTGATCGAGATCAACGGCCGCTGTCCTCCCGAAGATTGCGGCGGCCCCTGGGGCTACGCCGATCTACTCGAGGCCATTCAGGACCCAGCGCACGAGCGTCACGAAGAACTTACAGAGTGGATCGCCGACGACTTCGACCCCAATGCTGTCGACGCCGAGTGGCTCACCGCCGAAGTCGACGCCCTCGCCAAAAAATGGTCGCGAAAGCCCGCTGGCAAGCGCGCCATACGTCGCTGACCCGCGGTCTTCACCGGAGGGTTACGATGGAGGCGACCATGAGCAGGGTGCATGGATGGTTCTCTGACAACAAGGCATGGATCGAGTTCATCATAGCGACAGTGGTTCTGTGGCTGATGATGATGATCGCCATACATGAGCTTGATTTGAGATCGGTCAGTTAGCTCGACCTCAATCGGCAGGCCATGCCTAGAACGGACGCCGGGTCCGATTTGATTTCTGGTTTGGTGTGCGGAAGTTCTGTTCCAGCAGCAGATATCCTGTCACGCAGACGACAACGAGACCTACGACAAGCACTGGCACCCAATGGGTCATGTTCCCTCCGTGCTCCAGTAGAAGGAACGGCACTGACCATAATGCGTCGCATCTGTCGAT
>DATFVO010000052.1:0-2324 GCA_035260265.1 Methyloceanibacter sp. | reverse complement strand
GCTGGTGCCGCCAGACTGGATTGAACAGTCGACCCCGTCATTACCAATGACGTGCTCTACCACTGAGCTATGGCGGCTTCAGGCTTCGATCAGGCTTGCCACGCGGGCTTAACGTCCGCTTTCAGCGGGCTTCGCCGTAAGCGCGCGACCCTGCCATAGCGGCAAAGTGCGCGCAAGGCGAGGACCCGGCAAGGCTGGCACGAATATAGGAAGGATATAAAGAAAGTCGGAGTAGGATAGGTAGAGCAGGAGCCGCAAAATGACTGGCAAGCGGCAGGGTCAAAACATGCCAAAGGGAACGGAAAACGCCGCCCGCCGTGCCCGGCTCGAGCAAGAGCTCCGCGCCAACCTATTGAAGCGCAGGGCCCAAGCAAGGGCGCGGGCAAAAGATGCCCAAGAGAAGGATCGCGATGAGGGGAGACAGAGTTAAGGCCGAGGGAGTAGATTGCCCTGTCCAAGCGGCCTTCTGGCCGGGAGCGAAGACGGGGGTCGTCGGAAAGGCTGCGTAGGGGGTTAGGGGCGTGAGGGAGTAACGTCACCATGGACCGTATCCGCATTGTTGGCGGCCAACGCCTGAAGGGCACGATTCCGATCAGCGGTGCCAAGAACGCTGCGCTGCCCCTGATGATTGCAAGTCTTCTCACCCGCGAGCCTCTGACGCTGCACAACGTCCCGCGGCTTGCCGATGTCAACCTTCTCGCCCTCATTCTCGGCAATCACGGCGTCGATGTGACTGTCGCAGGCAAGCGGCCCAACCAGCGCTCGAGCGACGGACAGACCTTCAGGCTCAGCGCTACAGAGATCGTCGACACCACCGCGCCCTATGAGATGGTGGCGCGCATGCGCGCGAGCTTCTGGGTGCTCGCACCCCTCGTTGCGCGTTGCGGCCGGGCCAAAGTGTCGTTGCCAGGTGGCTGCGCCATCGGCACACGTCCGGTCGATCTGCATATCGAGACGATGCAAAAGCTCGGCGCCGAGATCGACCTCGACGGAGGTTACGTCGTTGCCCGTGCGCCGCGGGGACTCACCGGCAACCGCGTCGAACTGTCCAAGGTGTCTGTCGGTGCGACCCATAACGCGCTGATGGCCGCAGTTCTCGCCAAAGGCGAGACGCTGATCGAGAACGCCGCACGCGAGCCCGAGGTCGTCGATCTCGCCAATTGTCTCATCAGGATGGGTGCCCGGATCGAAGGACTCGGTACCTCCACACTATGGATACAAGGTCGCGAGACGCTGCACAGCGCCGAACATACCGTGCTGCCAGACCGCATCGAGACCGGCACCTATGCCATGGCGGCGGCCATCACCGGCGGCGATGTGCTGCTCGACGGCGCGCGTCCGGAACTTCTGCAAGAAGCGCTCGATACGTTGCGCTCGACCGGGGTCGAGATCGAGGAGCGGCCAACCGGTCTCCGCGTGGCGCGAAACGGCGGCGGCTTGAAGCCTGTCTCGGTCGAGACCCAGCCCTTCCCGGGCTTCCCCACCGATCTGCAAGCCCAGCTCATGGCCCTGATGTGCATGGCGAACGGCACCTCGCAGGTGCGCGAGACCATCTTCGAGAACCGCTTCATGCACGTGCAGGAATTGGCAAGGCTTGGCGCCAAGATCGAGCTCAAGGGCGATACCGCGCTGGTCACTGGCGTCAACGGCCTGCGCGGTGCGCAAGTCATGGCCACCGACTTGCGGGCCTCGGTATCGCTGATCATTGCCGGCCTCGCGGCGCAAGGCGAGACCATGATCGGCCGCGTGTACCACCTCGACCGCGGATTTGAGCGGATCGAGGACAAGCTCGGCCAATGCGGGGCGCAGATCGAGCGGCTCGCCAACTAGACCCTTCCTAACTTGGCGGTTTTCTGCCATGCCGGAAGCATGGTACCCCCATGCCCAAAATAGCCGCCGACGCCATGAACCCGTTGAAACTCATCGCCCTCGACGAGGAGGACCTCGCGGTCGTGTCATCGCACCTTCAGGATGCGGTGGTGCGCGTAGGCGATCTCGCTTACCTGCCCTCGCAGAAGCGTTTCGCCGCAGTGCTCAATCGTTTCGATTGGGAGAAGGCCGGCGCAAAGGGCGCCAAGGACTACCGGCGTCGGCGGACGGCGCTCAGATTCGACCGCGTATTCGGCGCCCAACTTAGAAACCTCAAGCAGGGGAAGAGCGACCGGATCTTGTCGCTTCTTGCGGTTCACTTCGAACCTGACGATTCGCCCGGGGGCCATGTGACGCTGACCTTCTCCGGCGATGCTTCGATCCAGCTCAAGGTCGAATGCATCGAGGCCGAAATGACCGATCTCGGCCCCGAGTGGCGGACGCGCGTTAAGCCT
>DATFVO010000051.1:0-6004 GCA_035260265.1 Methyloceanibacter sp. | reverse complement strand
AATCCCTACGACGTGTTGGGGGTCAAGCCTTCGGTCAGCAACGAGGAGCTGAAGAGCCAATACCGCAAGCTTATCGCCGAGAATCATCCCGACAAGCTGATCGCGCGCGGCGTGCCCAAGGAGTTCGTGTCGCTCGCCACCGAGAAGGTCGCGGCCATCAACGAGGCCTACGACCAGATCGCCAAAGAGCGCAGGATTTAGCGCTCTCTAACCTAGTTGTCGTCATGGCAGGGCTTGTCCCGGCCATCCGCGAATTTGCAATTCAAACCATGCGTTCCTAAGACGTGGATGCCTGGCCCAAGAGCGGGCACGACAAAAGTGGTTCTCGATACGACGAATGACCGCAGCCCCTGACAGCAAGCTCGCCACGCTCTGGTGCCCGTCGCCAAATCGCGACCAGCGGGCCAATGGCCGCGCGCCCGACATGCTCATCCTGCATTACACCGGCATGGAGTCGTCGGACGCGGCACTCGACTGGCTGACGCGGGAGGAGGCCAAGGTCTCGGCTCACTACCTGATCGACGAGGAGGGGCGCATCGCACAGATCGTGGCCGAGTCGGAGCGCGCGTGGCACGCCGGTCAGAGCCGCTGGGCGGGCGAGACCGACCTCAATTCCTGCTCGATCGGCGTCGAGATCCACAACCCTGGACATGACTTCGACTATCCCGATTTCCCCGGACTCGAGATGCAGGCAGTCGAGGCTCTCTGTCTCGACATTCTGTCTCGTCATTCCATCCCGCCAGATCGCGTGCTCGCCCACTCGGACATTGCACCTGGCCGGAAGCGCGACCCTGGCGAGAAGTTCGACTGGCAGCGTCTTGCCCATGCAGGCATCGGACTTTGGGTTGCACCGGCGCCGCTCGGAAGCGACCAAGGCTTAGGCCCTGGCGATGAAGGCGAGAGTGTCGCCGAGCTGCAAAGAGCGCTTCTTGAGTATGGCTACGGCGTCGAGGTGACCTCGACCTACGGAACCGGTCTCGAGAAAGTGGTTGAAGCCTTCCAGCGCCATTTCAGGCCGACGCGGGTGGATGGCCGCGCAGACCTGTCTGCCCGAGACACGCTCTCGCGCCTGCTCGAAGCGCGGCGTGCGACGCAGGTGGCGTGAGTCAAACGGCGGCTCAGTTGGTGACGTCGAAATCCATGCCCTCGAAGGTGTAGCGGGGCTGCTGCGTCCAAACGCCGTCCTCCTGCACCGGGACCTTGTGGATCTTGACGTTGTCGACCTCGAGTTTGCCGGATTTCTGGTTCACCCAGAAGTCGATGTCGTAATACTCATCCTTGCTGCCGGGCTTTCTGAAATCCGTGCAGACGAAATATTCGCCATCCTTTTTTAGATGCCGCACCGGCTGGTGGATCTCGACGAAATCGAGCGGCAGGGTTTCGCTGGTCTTGTCGTCCTTGATCTCGAGTGCGCCCTTGGCGTCCTTATGCGTGGCTATGTAATTGTGGATCGCGCTCATCACCTGCCAGGCGCGGGTCACCTCCATATCGCCGGGATGCTCCTGCACCGGCAGCCACCACCAGGCGACCGGCATACGTGTGACCATGTAGTAGCTGTCGCCGTCCTGCTTCGGTCCCTTCTGCACTCTGATATCCATTAACGTCAGCTGATCGCTTTCCGGCTTGAACCAGAAGTCGATGGCGTATTGCTTCTTGGCCTCATCCTTGTCGTGGAAGATGACATTGGCGAACCAGCCATAGCCCTCCATGCCGCGTACCGTCTTGATCTGCTCGAACAGAAGATTGAGGTCAGCATCGAGCTTCGGGTCGTGGAACACGAAGGCTCCGTCCTTTGAGCGCTCCGCGATCACCTCTTGGACGCGCTTATTGACGTCGTCCTCGGTGAATTCCTTGGTCGCCTTTCCCGCCGACGCCTGCTTCGACGCAAGGAACTCGCGCGCCTTCTGGAGATTGCCGGCCGGGTCCTTGAGGAAGGCCGCCTTCGAGTCCTCTGAAGAGAAGCAATAGATGCGGCCGTCGCTATCCGTCCAGTTCACCGAACAATCGGTCTTGGCGAGCTGACCTGAGGCAAGGCCTTCGGTGCAGAAATTGTTGAACTCGCCTTTGGCTGATGCTGGCCTCATCGCCTGACTTGCTGGCGCCGGCGTTTGATCGGTAGCCTGTGCTTCAGCTGTGAGGCCGACGGAAAGTGCCGCTGCAATCGCCGCTGAACGCGCCAGCGACGCAAGGGGCCAGCCGATAGGAATGTACGACGTCATCTAAGTTTCCTTGGACGTTCCTCTGGGATTTCTGCTTTCTATTACGCTTCATTGAAGGGGCTTGTCTGTAACTCAGGTTACTTTGCGACCGTGCCGCCGCGTCACGCTGCTTCACCTCCGCCATAGCTCGCGAGAGCCCCGCGGTTGGTGACTTCGATCGCGCCGCGCGAGGAGTGCACCCAGCCCATGCGCTCCCACTCCGCGAGGTAGCGGCTGATGACCTCTCGCACACTCCCGAGATCGAGTGCGAGCTGCTGGTGGGTCTTGGCCACCACGCCTCGCGCATTGGCCTCGGCCAAGAGCCGCCGGGCGAGCCTGAGGTCGAGGCTTGCGAAAGCTACCTCGTCGACGAGCATGATGAGGCTTGAGAGCAGGTCGCCGTAATTGTCGAGCACGAATTTGCGGAAGCGTGGAGATTCGCCCATCAGCCGGTGAAATGCACTCGCCGGTAGCACTGCGTGCAGCACGTCAGTCTCCGCGGTGCTCTCTGCCGGGAAGGGGCTTCCCGCCATCAGGCAGGAGGTCGTGAGCACGCAAGTCTCGCCGGGGCCAACCTGATAGAGCAGAATCTCGCGGCCGGATTCGGAAGTCTTGAACACCCGCGTCTGTCCCTCGATGCACATCACGTAAGCGTGGCACTGCTGGCCTTGGCGGTAGGCGATATCGCCTTCACGCAGCCGGTTGAATTGCGTGGCACGAAGCAGCTCCTCGCGATGGGCCTCCTCGAGCTCGGTCAAGTCGGGAAAAGTCGTAAGCCAGCGTGAGATCAAATCTGGATTGGGCATAGGGGTACTTTTG
Source organism: Methyloceanibacter sp. (assembly GCA_035260265.1). Classification (GTDB taxonomy): domain Bacteria; phylum Pseudomonadota; class Alphaproteobacteria; order Rhizobiales; family Methyloligellaceae; genus Methyloceanibacter. The sequence continues at coordinate 2,987 of DATFVO010000051.1, read as the reverse complement.
TGTGTCAGACCAACCGCGTTGGCTGATCGCGGAGGACTGAAGGCCGACGCGGCAGGTCCGACTAGGATATTGGAATGTACGGCAATGAGGCTATCAAAATGCCGTTACGCGCCGGCAACCCTGCCGGGAGAAATGCCCTGCAATCAAAGCCTTCGGCGCTTGACGGAACCTCGCCAAAGCCCCTTATTACGGTTGTCAGCAGGCCGGATGGCCGTTCCGCCTTGAAGTATCGCGTACGGCGGAGAGGAAAGTCCGGGCTCCAGGAAGCACGGTGCCGGATAACCTCCGGCGGGGGCGACCCCATGGACAGTGCAACAGAAAGCAAACCGCCCTCCGTAGCCTTGGCGAAGGAGGGTAAGGGTGAAAGGGTGCGGTAAGAGCGCACCGCGTCTTTGGTAACAAAGGCGGCACGGCAAACCCCACCGGGAGCAAGACCGAATAGGGGCGGCGTGGAAGCGGGAGACCGTTTCCAGTCGGCTTTCAGATGAGCCGCCCGGGTTGGTTGCATGAGGCGCGCCGCAAGGCTCGCCCGAGATGAATGGCCATCGCCGCGCTTCACGGCGCGGTACAGAACCCGGCTTACAGGCTTGGTGACACGATATGGCCGGCGCGAGGGAGATCGCTTCGCGCCGGCCTCCAATCTAGCGAAGCTGTAGTTTTGAAACTCCGCTTAGCGCCACGCGTCGCCCAGCCACGTGCCCTCGCGACCCCAGTACAACTCGTCAGCTCCCAGACGTCGGCGCGGCCGCCCGCAAAACCGAAGGCCTTGAAGCCCATCGACTCCAGGGCAACGTTGCCGGTGAGAATGATCAGGTCGGCCCAGGAAATCTTGCGGCCATATTTCTGCTTGATCGGCCACAGGAGACGGCGCGCCTTGTCGAGATTCGCGTTGTCCGGCCAGCTGTTCAATGGCGCAACACGCTGCTTGCCGGCGCCGGCGCCGCCGCGGCCGTCGGTGATGCGGTACGTGCCCGCGCTGTGCCACGCCATACGGATGAACAGTCCAGCATGGTGGCCGAAGTCTCCGGCCACCACTCCTGCAAGTTCGTCATCAACGCCTGCAGGTCCTTAATTATGGCGTTCAAGTCGAAGGTTTTGAACTCCTCGGCGTAGTCGAACGCCTCGCCCATCGGATCGGACAAATTGGAGTTGTGATGGAGAACCTGAATATCGAGCTGGTTCGGCCACCAGTCGCGGTTCGTGTATCCGCCGCGGCCGCCCGTGAACGGGCACTTGCCTGCGCTTTTGTCAGTCTTTGCGTCCATGTTTCTCTCAAATCGTGGAGTCTTGAGTGATTAACGCTTTGCGCCGAGAGGCGGCACACCGGTTGCGGAGCATAATAAGTGCAAATCTGATTTGACTATGGGAGATAAGCGGAACTTATCGAAACGCCCTCAGCCTTGCAGGAAGGCCTCGATTAGCTGGAGCGTGGCCGCAGGCTGCTCCTCTTGCGGTATGTGCCCGCAATCCTCGACCAGCCGGAAAGTCGAGTTCGGCAGCGCGCGCCTGAGCTTGAGGCCGATCCCGAGTGGCACGATGCGGTCATGGTCGCACCACAGGATCAGCGTCGGCAGCTTGATTTGGTTGTAATGCTCGGACAGGCCGGCCAGGTCATCAGGCACGATCTCCCGCGCGCTGTGGATGATGGCGTGCTTGCCGGCAGCGGTCCTGAGCGGAGCGGCATAGGTCTCCACCTCGTCGGGATCGATCTTGCTGTCGTCGAAATAGGCGATCCTCAGCGCAACGCGCGTCTGGAACTCTGGCGGCACCATGCGAACGCCAAGCTGCGAGACGACGGGCACGTCGAGCAGGCGGAAGAACACCGGGACGTTCTGCGGATAGGCGATCGTATCGAGCAACACGAGCTTTGAAATGCGTCCGTTGAGCCGTGGATCGGCTTTGAGCGCGAGCAACAAGGCGACGCCGCCGCCAAAAGAATGGCCGACAAGCGTCAGGTTGTGGAGGTTCTTGTCGACGATGAGCTGGGCAAGCAGATCGGCCTGATCGAACACGGAGTAGCGCTCGTCGAAAGGCTTGTCCGACTGACCAAAGCCCTTGAGGTCCACGGCAATGACCCTGTGATCGCGGGCGAGCGCGGGTGCGATATGCCGCCACGTATAGCTGCTCGCGCCGAAGCCGTGGATGAGGAGGAGGGGAGGGCCTTTGCCCTCATCTTGATAATGCAGCCTGACCGGCGCGTCTGGTGGACCGAGCCGGGCATACGGGCCGCCGATCATCTCGCCCGCAGTTAGAGCGCAGGAGCCGAGCGCTAACGCGATCACGGCGACGCCGAGCGCACTTAGCTCCCTTTTCGCCATGCGCCGCAAAGTCCTTGATCCCTCGCGCTCACAACGGGCGCCGCGGCTGGCGGTTCCCGCGTTCCTCATGTGCCCCGCGAATCAGTGGCGCAAAAACGCCAACCCGTCTCTTCGCGTTGTAACCCGCTTCACCGCAGAGCGGCAATCAACGTGGTTAACCAAAAGTAAAGCAGCATGAAGGACTTTGGCGACGCTATCCCGTTGATGATCGCCTCACTCCCACCGCTTTCCATTGACGCCCATTAAATCCCATGTTATCCCATAACTGCCCGTTCGGTGAGTAAGTGGGGGAGGCTGGCCGCGCTCCTTACAGGCCACGGGGGGATCTGCGCCGCCTCTCCCACCGCTCTTTGAGAGGAGCGTCTCGCACTCGAGGCTCGTTAGTCACTCGTCGGTCCGAGTGTGCATGAGGGGGAGATGGACCAGTTTGTGTCGACATTCACCAATAGGATCGACACGAAAGGCCGCGTCTCAGTCCCGGCTCCTTTCCGCACAGTTCTCGCCAAAGACGGTCTCGACGGCATCTACTGCTATCCGTCGCTCGATGCGCCTGCGCTCGATGCCGGAGGCCGGCGGCTGGTCGACAAGATCAACGCGCTGGTCGAGGACCTCGTCCCTTATTCAGACGAGAAGGACCAGCTCGCGACCGCTCTATTCGGCTCGAGCGAG